>QWOO01000112.1 GCA_003669615.1 Planctomycetota bacterium | reverse complement strand
GATTTGCCTCATCGCTACTGTCCGTGGGAACTACGCTGCTGACCTATCATCTCGGCCGCAAGTTGTATTCCGCAGAAATTGGATTTTTCGCCAGCCTGATTTTATGTACCTCACTGCTGTTTTCGGCAGTGGGCCGCGCATCGACCCCGGATGCGACGCTGATCTTTTTTATCACGCTTGCCTTCACTTGTTACGTTTGGGTCGTGGCCTGGCAACGGAACGGGAACTTTAGTGGCGGCGAACAGGATTGCGAACCTCAGCAGCAGGCGGGGGAAGGATCGACCCTGGCGAACGCGACGGATGTGCAGTCCCCCGGTTCACGTGTCGAACCACGGCCACTCCCCATGAACTGGAGGCTAGCGACTCCCTTCTTCGTGGCGATTGGGTTTGCGGTCCTCGCTAAAGGCCCTGTCGGCGTGGTGCTTCCCGCTGCGATCCTCGTGCTGTTTCTGTTGATCACCTTTCGCGAGCGAGACCAAGAACTGGAAAAACTCAAACCGATTGCCGGTCCCTGGTGGCGACGGGGGGGGAGCATGCTGCGACAGCTTTTCGGGTGGGAACGAATCTTGGAAGCGGTTCGTGGTATGCATTTCGGCATTGGTTTCGGCATTGTGCTTGCGGTGGCCCTCCCGTGGTATCTGGCGGTCGGAATCAAAACCGACGGCAACTGGTTACGAGGTTTTTTTCTCGATCATAATCTTGGACGGGCACTCAGCGCCAAAGAAAATCACAACGGATTTCCGTTCTATTCGCTCTATTACCTGGTGGTGATTCATCTGAGCTGCTTTCCCTGGTCGGTCTTTCTTCCGGTGGCGGTCTATCGGTTGAAAGAGCGTTTTGGCGAGCACGCGATCTGGCGCGACAGCGACCGGTTGGTCGCGTGCTGGGGAGCGGTCTGGTTTCTCTTTTTTTCGCTGGCCAGTACCAAGCTGCCGAACTATTTGCTGCCCATGTATCCGGCCGTGGCGCTGATTCTGGCTCGCTATTTTTCTGACTGGAAACGTGAAGAAATCGACTCGGGGGTCTACTCGTTTAACCTCTGCTGCCGTGCGATGGGGATCGTCGGGATCCTGATGGTGATCGGCGTCTATATTGCGGCCTTTTTGCTGTTTGAGCAGGACCAATGGCTGGGGCTGATTGGCTTCATTCCCCTGATCGGAGCTTTCGTGGCGGTCAAATTCCTGGATCGAGAGCAGCGACATCGCGTCTTGCAAACGCTGGGTATCACCGCCATTCTGCTGGCGATTCTGATTGTCGGAATTGCCCCCGGGCGGATCCATCGCTATCAGGACTCGCCCCAATTCATCGCGGACGCACGGAAATTTGCGGGGCGTGCCGAGATTGAAATCGGGACCTATCGCTACTTTCAGCCGAGCGTTGTGTTCTATGCGGGAAAGAAAATCACCGTCCTGCAGACACCACGTGAGGTCGCGGATTTCCTTGCGGACCATCCCTACGGCTACGTGATTACACGCGTCGGGGCGCATCACGAATTACGAGACGATTTACCGAGTAATGTGTCGGAACTCTCACGGCATCGGAACTTTTTGAAACGGGATGAATTGATCCTGCTTGGTCGCCAGTGACACTTGGCCGCCAGGAACCGGGGACGTTCAGCGTAAACTGGCTGAGGGTAATGTTCTCGCCAATCGAAAGCCAACCCCGTCGAGACGGTAGGTGGGAGGGGCAAAAATGTTCCGAGAGGCGGAACGAAGGTATGGGGGTTGATCGTTGAACGAGCCCCCGCGTAACACCATGAGACTGTTCTCTTTCAGGATTCGGTCGTCAGCGGGCGTGGTCGCTTGTTGATTCGCCCGATCGTTGCACCAACTGAACAGATTTCCGTGTGCGTCAAAAATTCCCCATTCATTCGGTTTTTTGTGACCCACACGCGCGATTCGGTGATCGCTGTTCAAAGCGAACCAGCTGTATTCGGACAGCAACCGGTCGCTTTCGCCGTAACAGAACGAGGTGGATGTCCCCGCGCGAACGACCGCTTCATACTCTTCTTCTGTCGCCAGTCGATATCCCTTCAACGCAAGAGCGTTGGTTTTCAATGCTGCATGCGAGTTCGTGATCTGACCGTAACACCAGTCAGTCTCTTCCAATCCCTCTAGCTTGCTCAGCCAATTACAGTACGCGGCGGCTTCAAACCAACTTATCGAGCGTACCGGATTCTCTTCGGCTTCGGTCGGTGTCATTCCCGATAGGGCGGGGTTGGGATGAGCCGTGTTGGGAAGACTCGGATTGAATTTCAGGAACTGGGCGACAGTGACCAGTTTTGAGCTCACGGCAAAGGAATAGGGAATGGTCACGACATGGGGTTTGTTGTCAAAAGGACCTCGTTGGGCTTCTGTGCTGGGCGACCCCATTTTGAAACGAGTCATCGCCGCAACCACGATCATTGTGGCCCCCTGGCTATTGATGTGCCAGCGACGTTGATCTGCCGTTGTCGGGATTGAATTGGCGTCCTGGGAACGGGGGAGTACAGGGAGTGTGTGGTGGAATTTTTGCAATAACCATTCACAGGCACTGTGCAAGCCCGGATCAAGTTCGTTCTCATACAAGGATTCCAGGTACGGTTGAAATTCGTTCCATCCCGCTGCCACGAGTCTTTGCTGGTCATATTGGCCGAGGCTCAGGATCAGGGCCTGGCGGATGGACGGATCTCGCTCGCGAGCCAGTTGTGCAAAAATTTGCTGTGGGGGAACACCCTTCGGCGCAAAGCTATGGATTAGGCCACTGCGAACGCGGGGGTCGGGACTGTGTTTCAATAGCGGCCAGACTTTTTCTGGCTGTTCCAGGTTTAACAGCGCAATCGCGGCATTGATCTGACGAAAAGCCACGGTTTCACGGAGTGGGTCTGACGAGGGGAGCTCGGGGTTCACCGGAGTTTCGATTTCTTTGACCAACGTGGCAATCGATGGATTGCCGCAGAGTTGGATCTGCGAAAAAATCACAGAAAACTGGGATTCGTCACTCTGCAAGAGGAATTCCAGCAGTTGGTCCGGTTGATCGGCGCAGAACTCAGCGAGGGCCAGTGCTGCGGCTTTCCGTTTCCCAGAATTGGATAGGTCCGTCTTATGGAAAACCTCGGTCAGTCGTGTCAGCCAATGTGCTTTGACCGGGCAAAAAGCCTTGGTCCACATCCCCATTTCCGGCGGGGCTTGCTGCAATAGCAGGGAGACTCGCTGTTCGCTCCCATTCGCCCAACGTTGGTTCTCGGAGTCAAACGTCGCCAGAGCAGCCAACGCACGAAATCGCATCGGCGGGCTGGTTGTGTGATCCTCGACCTGTTTCCATAGTTCCGAGTTCCGCAGCTCGGTCTCAGCGTCATAGGATTTGAGAACATCGCGGATCAGCGGAAACTCGGCCGCCGATGCGGTCAATAAATGCTCGCGAAGATAAGCAAACAGGGTCGATGGATCGGTTGTTCTGTCAGCAGGGAACGTTGCCAGCACCAGAGCCGCTCGCAACCGATCTGATGGGTCCCCGTTTTCGGTTTCGAAGATCCGTTTCAACTTGGGTTTGGACCAGTGCTCGTATCGCTTGAGAGACTGAATCTCGGCCAGAACCTCACTCTCCTTGACTTTCAATAAGTTGACCACCAAATTGTTCGCAACCGCCTGATTTTGAGAAAATCGGGCTAAAAGCCCCATGATGAGTACGGCGGAAATCATCCCCCCCCAACTCAGCCAGCGCGCAGGTTTTCGGAATCGGATAGCGTTTTGAATCGCCTCTGCGGGTTCCCGTACCCCCGCGCCGAGATCGTCGCCGCGGAGTGCTTTCAAGAGTTGATCCAGAGCTTGAGGATCGTCGATCGACCCCTGGAATTCGATCCCGGGATTCGCGGTCAAAAACTGCGGCAATTGAGTCCGATCCAACTGTGTCGATTCAGGTAACAGAATCGGAATGATCCGGATTCGGCGATCAGGTGGTGTTAATTCCCGTTTCTGTTGTAATGCCAGCCACATTTCGACTGCATCGGTCTCTCCCATCCCCGCATGTCCGATCATCACCACACAGCAGGAGCAGGTTGCCAGTACACGTTTCCATTCGGGAGTGGAAGCTTCTTCAGGTGGAAAATGCGCTGCCTCGACCCATGGATCAAAGCCGAGTTCGTGCAGTTTGAAGGCGAGCTTCGCGGCTGCTAGCTGATCGGCGCTGTGATGTGACAGGAAGATATCAAACTCGGCTTGTGGCATCACATAAAAACCAATTTGAGAAAAAACGCTGTGTAATCGGGGTGTTGAGACTCTGGTAACGCATTTTCAATCACTCTACAGAACAACTGGCGCGATTTGTATGCCGAGCCCTAAAAGGTTACGAAAAAGAGAGGTTTTGGTTGCCGCCCTCGGTTTGAAATCGGAATCGGAACGGCAGTTTGGGAGGGAAATGGTTATGCTCTACTCGGTTGCCGCGAGGGGAGCGTGCGCCGGGGTGTGATTAAGCCGAGGTTAATCATCATCTGCAGGAACCAAGTCGGAGCCGTCATGGTTTGCCTCTTTTTTTAGCAGTCGTTGGCGCTATTGGGAAAAGTCGTGGAATGAATAACCAGAGTGACTCGACGAACCGGCTGGCGAAACCGATGCCGCCTGTGATGTTGCCAACGCAGGGGGTGCTGCTCGGCTTGGATTTTGGCACGAAGCGGATGGGGGTGGCGGTTTCGAATTCCGATCAGACCGTGGCGGTTCCGGTCGAGACCTGGCTGGTTCGTGAGCCGGCTCAAAATTTGAAACACCTGCGCGAGCTGATCGAGGATTACCGCGCTGTCGGAGTTGTGTTGGGATTGCCGATCCGAACAAATGGTGAAGAAGGAACTGCCGCTGCCGTGGTCCGTCAGTTTGGAGTTTGGGTTGCCGAGAAAACCAAACTTCCCCTGGTTTATGTCGATGAACGCTATTCCTCGGCGGAAGCGGAGCTACTGATCTGGCGTCGGGGTGAATCACCTTCGAAACGAAAACAGCCGCTGGATAGCCTGGCGGCGATTGTAATCCTGCAGTCCTACCTGGATGCTCCGGATCGGATTATTCCACTTCCGGTGGTGGCCGCGAATCGACCTGCCAGCGACATCAATCACAGTGGCTGACTCTCATTGCTGACTCAGATGCCGGTTTTTGGGTTCAATCACAAACCCAGTGCGAGAGGTAGTAAGGGTTGACTCTGCATCTCACATGACAACTTCGGTCCCTGATCCGTGGATCTTGACCGCCATGACGATCGGACTGCTCGGTCTTGACCGGCTGCATGGTCCTCTGCTCACGGCAGCCTTCAATCAAATTTCTGAAAACTGAAAACTGAATTTTCACCGCCGCGGACTTTGTTTGATGTTGAACCGTTTTCTCCGCCCGTGAATCTTGGTTGTGGAATCACGGAACCCAGATTTGGGGTGAACCTTCGGCGTGACCCGAGGCGCGCGGTAGGCGTCGCGCTTTCAAGCGGACATAGGGGGGGATGAAGCGACCTCGATAGCCAAAGTGTTCGACGGGGGCTTTTTCATCAGCACGACGGGGTTCGCGCAGATCTTCGATCACGAATCCAGAACGGCAGAGTCCGCCAACGAGATCTTCCCAGCGATGCAGGTATTCGACGGCCCCTTTTTCGCGATACGAAGTATCTTCGGTGCGGGGTAGTGGTCCCATATGGTAATACTCGACCCCAACGACAAACTGATTTCGTTCGTCTCGTCGCGTCACCTGGGCGCTCGTCGGCTGTTTATGCTGGCTGATATACAGTCCTCCATCACGCAGCACGCGGGCAATCTCTTGGTAAACTTGCACAATATCGGGGACGTAGCAGGTACTCACTGGTTGATGAACCACGTCGAAAGACTGATCATACAACATGGACAGGTCGTCCATGGATGTCTGGATGGTGCGAACCGACAACCGGCGCCGGCTTGCTTCGCGTTCGTCCAGCTGCAGCATTCCAGGGCTCAAGTCAACGACCGTCACGTTGGCCCCGGCGGAAGCATACAGGATTGATTGCCAGCCCCCCCCTGATGCCAGGCAGAGGACATCCAGGCCGAGAACGCTTTTGGGGAGCCAGTCACGGCCATCGAGTGTTTTCAGAGGCTCTCGGCACTCGTCGTCGGTGGCGAGTCGGGCAAATTGGCTGCCGTCCGCCAGTCGGTCCCAGGCAACCCGGTTTTGACGATAAGACTCGTCTTGTGG
>QWOO01000337.1 GCA_003669615.1 Planctomycetota bacterium | reverse complement strand
TCGGATCATCAGCGGATTGTGTCTGGCTGTGATCGTCATTGAGGCCACTCGGAATTCAGGAGCACTCTACACGGCTCGCCATGCCATGGAACAGGGACGCGAGGTCTTCGCGCTGCCCGGCCAGGTCGACAGCCTTGCAAGCGAAGGCTGTCATGAACTAATTCGGGATGGAGTGACGCTGGCGCGAAATGTTGATGACGTTCTGAAAGCGCTGGGTCCGTTACCGATGCCGACTGCAACGAATGCTGCTGTCACCATTCATTCGCCGCGCGAGCTGGTCCTGAATCCTCTGGAAAGCAAAGTACTGAATCAGATCAGTGTGCAGCCGGTGACCATTGACGAACTGCTGCAGGACCCTTCGATCGAAACATCCCGAGTGCTCGCCACTCTCACGGTTCTGGAAATGCGACGCCTGATTCGACGACTGCCTGGCAACATGTTCGTCCGTCACGATTAGAACGGAAGTCGCAGTCAATATTCAGACACCGAAGCATCTGCGACAAAACTGTTCAAAAAAAATCACTGCGTGTCACAGCACCATCCGAAATCTCCATCAGCCAAAAAAGTTGTGTTTCGTTCTGCGCTCGACTCGTCGTCATATCCGGCGAATCCTCATTTTCAGAAAATCCGGAGAGGTTTTCTGTTGAGCCAGATGGTACTGATTCTCACGGAAGAGCACTCGACGTTCGTTCTTCAGGTGGATCAGCATGCATATCTGCAAACAACTCCTCCTGCGACGTGACCAACTCGTTTCGTGGCTTGCCTGCGCGTCGATCTTCGTATGCGTCTCTGCGTTGACCGCTCAGGATTTGCAGGTTGAAGCCGACTCGCCGCTGAATGTACCGACGGTGCCAGAACGGCCGTTAGATGTGCCACTCGTTCTGTCTGTTCCTCCGGTGCCACCTGTGCCGGGGACCAGCCCCACGGTATCGCTTCCCGAAGGCTACTGGATTGTCAGCACCTGGCATTCGCCTCAGACATTTGATGACGGCCCGCTGCAGTTCTGCCCGGAAGTCAAGCGAATTGATCAAGGCGTTCAAATGCGGCTCACGAGCATTGACGAACTGGCTCAGTCACTGATTCCCGGCGTGCCAGTCTGTATTATGGTCCATGGAAGTTTCATGGATTCTCCCAGCGTCTATCCGGAATCCTGCGATACATGGAACTGGCTGCGAGCCGGTTCGCGTGGGTTGCCATTTCAAATGATTTACTTCTCATGGCCCAGCGATCGCCCGCTTTCCGCCTTGGCCAGTATTGATGTTGCGGTTCTCGGAAAACGAGCCAGTCGCAACGGTTTTTACCTGACCAGTCTGATCAACAAGCTTCCTCCGGACTGCCCATTGTGCCTGCTGGGTCACAGTCATGGAACGCGAGTCATCTCGTCGTCACTGCATCTTATGGCCGGGGGATCGGTAGAAGGCTACCAGCATTCTCAGCCTGGAAATGCGGGTCGGCGAATTCGCACCGTCTTTGTAGCTTCTGCCATCGATCACGACTGGCTGAATCCTGGTCAGCGTTTCGACCGAGCGTTATGCATGACCGAGTGCCTGATGAACCTTCAGAACCATAGGGACCCGGCACTGAAGATTTATCCGCTGCGCCGCATCGGATCCAGCCGCGCTCTGGGCTGCACGGGATTCACAGAAAAAGATCAGCGTGAACTTGGTGAATCGCGACGCCGTATCAGCAACTGGGACGTTTCAGAAACAATCGGCATGGGACATCTCTGGCCGAACTATGTGAAACGCCCGGCGCTGGCCAGTCAGCTTCGCAACTATTTCTTTTATGCCGACATGCCGCAGATCATGCTTCAAGAAGAAGTCAGCCCGCAAGCCGCAATGACAAACCATTGAGCCCCGTTTTAGCTGTGGAACCCGACCTGCGGCCGCTTCAACATCGCGCCGCAGTCGTCACACATTTTCTTTCAGCTGCACAAACTGCGTCCGGCCGACAGCTGCCATTCAATGCCTGAACGTCCCACGAGAAACTACGGAGCCGCTCCGGCAATCGCGCGTTCGATGACAAAGTCCACCAACTCCTGACACCGGAAAAATCCTTCCCAGTAGTTGTGGCCTTGTCCTTTAGCAACGACCAACGTCACCGCGTCCGCCGCACCTGATTTGGTGTAGGTTTCCACAAAGGCGGACGAGTTCTCTTTCAATGGCACAACGGTATCCTCATCGCCGTGGATCAGGAATACCGGCAACCTGGATTTGGCAAGAGCGGGCATGCGCGCGATAGGGTTTAGTGTTTCGTTCTGCTGTGTCAGCTCGTCCGGCGACAGCCCGTAAGCCGGAGCCGCATTTTCGATCCCCGGATAGGTCCGAAAGTCGAAGACCGGATAGATGCCAGCCAGCCCGGAGAATCTCTCGGGATGAGCGCAGGCCCAGGATGTTACCCACAATCCTCCGCGGCTGCGTCCAAGCAAACAGGGCTTTCGGGCGAAATTTTTCAGCGTCGTCAACTGAGTGTAAAGGGCATCGAAATGCCTGGCAGATTCGGGACTGCCATAGGCTTCGCCCACATCGATTCCGGCAATCGCTACGCCCGCTGCCAGAAACTGTTCATGCATCCATTTTTCATGTTCGTCCGGGTAGCCGGCAAGAGTCGGCGCATAAAACACCCACGGCTGAGGAGTCTTTCGGAGTGACTCCGCAGGCCACAAAATAAATGCGGGACGCTGTTCCACTAAAAACGCTTCACCGGGAAGAATCAGTTTCTTAATTTCGTCTGGCTTCGGCGGATCAACAGCCGATGCTGTGGCGTTGAACATGGCAAAAAGGCAAACGAGAAAACCGACGAAAATCTGCGGCATCGATCAATCACTTTCTTCAGAAGCACGTGACACTCGGCGACGAACAGCGGCCAACAGGCGGCCAACAGGCGGCCAACAGGCGGCCATTCTTGTTTATTCCGCCGGTCAACTCATGGAGCTCAGATCCAACATTAATCGAATTCGTCTACAGTGTTTCCAGCCACGCACTCAGCAGTGTGTGATAAGATTCCAGATCGTCCTTGTGAGACATCTCGGTTACGGTGTGGATGTATTTCACAGGGCAGGCCAGTGCGATAGTTCGCACGCCGCTGCGACTTCGCTGAATAACCGCGCCGTCCTGGCCACCGCGAGGAAGCACGGCTCGCTGGCATTTGATATTGCGAGCTCTCGCAATCTTTTCGAAATCTTCCACCAGTCCGATGTCAGAAATCATCGAACCGTCCATCACGTGCAGACAAACACCGTCTCCTGCAACAGAGACGCGATCTTCCTCGGGAATCCCCGGCGTCTTGCAGCATAACGTTGTATCACAGGCCACAGCGACATCCGGTTCGATACCAAACGCAGCCGGCTGAGCACCTCGGAGCCCGACTTCTTCCTGCACGGTCCATACGGCGTAGATATCGCAGTTGTGAGATGTGAGGTTTTCGATCGCGCGAATTTGAGCCCAGCAGCCCAGTCGATTGTCCAGACATTGCGAGACTACGGAGTCACCCACGATCTCAAACGGTCCGTCAAGAACGACCATGTCTCCGATCAGAACCTTGCTGCGAACCTGCTCAGCTGTAAGACCCAGGTCGATAAAGAATTCCGTGACCTCCGGGATTTTCTTTTTATCCAGTTCGCTGGCGATGTGGATCGGCTTTCCCGACGCGTTCATGATGCCCGGCAGATCGCCCGACGACGTGCAGACTCGAACTTTTCTTGCGAACAGATTGCGAGCGTCAAAACCACCGACCGGATTGATGCGCAGGTAACCGTGCTCATCAATGTGCCGGACGAGAAAACCAATCTGATCCATGTGCGCGGCCAGCATCACGCGTACGGTTTTCGATGCGGCAGCATCCGGCTTGCGACGCGCTCGACGAATGCCGATCAGCGAACCCATTGCGTCGACCGAGACTTCATCGAAGAGTTGCTTCTCAACGACGTAGTCTTGAATCACTTTGCGGATACGGTCCTCACGCCCTGGAACGGACGGAGTTTGAGTGAGAGTCTGCAGGAGCTTCATAAGCTGAGATGATCCGGGAAGTCGCGGTTCCGTTACGCCAGCAGCAATGTTAAGCCAGTGGCGAAAGACGAAGATTAGGAAATCGTGTCGTGCGAACAAGCCCGAGGATCAGATCACTATTCGAGAAACGGATCAAAATCCAGCAGACTGGCTGTCGCAGCCTTGGGTGACTCAGCCGCAGCTCCGGCCGATTTCAGCAGAGTTTTTGCGGATTCCGGTACCATCTCGACTGCTTTCTCGCGAACAAAGTTGGAAGAAGCGGTGGCTGAACTCTCGGCACTTGCAACGGCTTTGTCTTTAATAGCCGTCTGTGCTCGAGTCAGCGCTTCCTGGGCTCGATTTTCCAGCTGTGTGGTCACCTCCTCAAACAGTCCATCGGTTTCCGCTGGTTTTGGAGTCGTCTTGGGGGCCGGCTTTGGAGCGGTTGTACCGGACGTCGGCTTTCCGAAAAGCAGTTCTTCCATCTCCTTCGCCTGATCAGCAACCGACTTCACGGGTGCAGGACGAACGGCTGTGGGTTCGCTTTCCGTTTCCTTCGCTGGCAAATTTGTCTTCGCGGCAGGTCGATCATCCATCAGTTCATCAGCCGAGAATCGACCGCCCGCATCACTTTGAACGGGAGTTGTTTTCTCTGCTGCCCGAGCTTCACGAAAAGGATCTGCGGGCGCTTTTGTTTTCGCATCCTGAGGGAACGGAATCCTGAACAGATCGTTCTCTTCCTCGTCAACTCTGTTCCTGCCATCCCTGTCAGCATCAGACTCTGAACCATCGATTGACGGCACACTGAGCAACCCGCCTTCGGTGGACGAGCCGTCTTTATTTGAACCCTTGAGAAATCCTCGGAGTTCATCCAGCGTTGATGTGTCTTCCGAAACACGATCGGCCAGCGACGACGCGACGGACTCTGAAATCAGATCCGTAGAACCATTCGCCATCAGCGCGCGGGCCAGTTCTGGTCGATCTGTCCATTGAGATGGGCCCCAGTTACGGACATCGGCGTAAGCCAGCCCGACAGATTGCTGAGGAGCACGCGGGATCACGCGAAGCCCATCGTGCGACTGAATCACGTGATACTGCTGCGCGAAAAACATGGCCGACGCACCCAGCGCCGCACCGAACATCAACGGTTTGGCTTTGCTCATCGGATGGGTTCCTGACAACGGGCGGAAACTGCGGACGGAGTGTGCACAACCGTCTGAAAATAACAGACGGACGCAGACGGCAGATGGACATTGCAAACCTACCACGCCAGGGTCATCAGCTTTGTATCCTTCTGGAAATTCGAGCCATAATTTTCCGGGCGGAGCAAGCGCCGGCGATCAGGTCTTCGCAGAAGCAACAGTCCGTGCGAACGACAACTCCCGCGCCGCTCGCCCGTTCGCTCTGGCTCTGCAGGAAAATGCCAAATCTGTGGCAATCGACTGAAGTTGAGCGAACCGACGGCGACAAATTTCAGCGAAAGCCGACGGTCTCTGGCGAATAAAGCCAAACTTCCCACTTGAACTTCCGTGATGAACCCGCCAGCATATGGATCCCACCACACTCTCCGATAAATCATGATTCCCCTTATCTATCTCTGGGCATGTCTCTATGCAGGACAGGCTCTGTACCGGACCTCCACCGCGGCGTGAATTCCTGCGCATCGGCACATTGGCGCTCGGCGGTCTCACGCTGCCGAACCTGCTGTCCCAGCGCGCACAGGCCGGCGTTACCAGTGATCCCGACACCACAGTGATTTTATTCTGGATGTGGGGCGGACCCAGTCAGTTTGAAACCTGGGACATGAAGCCCGACGCACCGTCCGAAATCCGCGGTCCGCTGAAGCCCATCCCCACGACTGTTCCAGGCATGGACATTTGCGAATACATGCCGAAGCAGGCGCAGCGAGCGGACCGATTTTCTCTGATCCGTTCGTTACATCATGAGATGTCGGCACATAACGACGGCAGCATAGAAGTCCTGACCGGCAAAACCCCATCTGTTCCCGACCCCACTTCTCAGGCTCGATCTGAGCATCCGGATTTCGGAATGGTTGCTGGCTGGAGGCGTGGCCTTCGGACGGACGGCATTCCGCAATACGTCGGACTTCAGAAGGCACCTTTTATGACGAATCCAGTTTATCTGGGTGTCAGTCACAGGGCTTTCGAAACGGGTGATCCGTCGGTTCCCAATT
>QWOO01000094.1 GCA_003669615.1 Planctomycetota bacterium | reverse complement strand
CTCGAACCGGACGAATGCCTTCCGGAATATTGACTTTGATGTCCACTTCCTGCGCCACCACTGATAACGCTTCATCGAATTCCCGTCGGAAGATGTCTGCCAGTTCGGAAGCGTTTTCAATGAACTGATGATTGCCGCCACTCTGGCCAGCCAGCTGCACCATCAAATCTTCGTTGTAACCCAGGCCCAGCCCGAGTGTCGAAACGCTGATGTTTTCTTTCTTGAGTGAAGTGCCGAGTGCACCAAGTTCACCAGGCGATGATGGACCGACGTTGGCCAGTCCATCGGAGAGAAGCACAATGCGATTCACATGCTTGCCATCCAGAAACTTGCGGACTTCTGCGGCGGCCTTGCTGACCCCTCCGAACAATGCCGTGTTTCCGTTAGCTTGAATTCCGCGGATGACGCCGGCGACCTGCTCCTTGTCGGTGAGCTTTGTAGCGGGCACAAGCACGTTGACGTCGGAGTCATAGGCGATGACAGACACGATGTCATCAGGCTTCAGAAGGTCGAGCGCACTGATTGCAGCTTCGCGAGCCTTTTCAATTTTCTCCCCCTGCATCGAACCGGAACGATCCAACACGATCGCCACATTAATTGGAGATCGGTCTCCTTCCGGCTTCAGATGAAAACCAGTCAGCCCGACTCGCATCCACGCTGTCTGTTTCTGACCAGCCTTTAAGATCGTATACGCTGGTTTCGCATTGAGCGTCAGCTTCACGTTCGAGTCCGAGACATTTTTCTCCGCGGCAGAAAGCGGCAGTCCGGATGTCAGAAGTATGAAGGCAAATGCGATGAGGCTTTGCGGAAGCCGCGATAGCAGGGACAGCATGAGAATTCTCCTTCAGGCGACAGTTTCCATAACGTCAGAAATTGACGTGACGTGTATTGGACGCGAAAGACTCCGGAAGGTGGTGAATCATCTGTCATAAGTTTGTCAGAAACTTGTCAGCAGCGACCGTAGATGTCAAACAGGGTGCGGGGTGTGGGGAAACCCAGCGACTGCAATCAGAGATTTGACGCTCGATCGAAACAGCGCGGTTACGTGTGAACAGGAACTCGCGTGATTCCTCAGCCGGTCTTTATTGATAGATCACCACTAAAAACACAAGTGCTTCAGATCGGGACAGATTGCGGATTTCATGAGCCACATCGGCGCGATAGCTGGCAGAGTCTCCTTTGTTGAGTTCAATCGTTTCTCCGTCGGAAGTGACACGCATCTTGCCTTTTTGTACGGTCAGGAATTCCCGCGTGCCTTCAAAATGTGCTGCCGATCGTAACGCTCCATCCGCGTTGAACAGAACTTCGTAGAATTCCACGTCCTTTTCCAGATGCAGCGGAGAAAGTGTTCGAATGGAACAGTTCCCGTCCGCTCGAAAAATATGGCTGCGGTCCTCCGCGCGAATGACTTCGATATTACGAACAGGCGCAACTTGTTCCAGCAGTTCGGCCATTGACAGGCCGAGGGCACTGGCGATTTTTACTGTGACCGCAAGCGTGGGGTTGGCCTGTTCCCTTTCGATCTGGCTGAGCATAGATCGGCTGACTCCGGATGCTTTGGAAAGCACATCCAGCGACCAGCCCTGAATCTGCCGCAATTCATGAATACGCCGGCACACATGTCGACTGACGTCTTCGGCTGACTGGCTGCTGGTGTCCGACCTGGTAGGCTTCATTTTCATTCCGGCTCTGCCTGAAAAATCCACTATAGTAGAATATCGTCTTGCAAAATGGACGATAGTACGTCTACTATCTTGCACGACGCATCCAGTATATTCAATATTCAGAAGGACGCCATCATGAAGGCACTGGTCAAACGGCACGCAGAAAAAGGGCTCTGGCTGGAAGATGTGCCGGAGCCGAAGGTTGGTGTCAACGACGTTCTTATCAAAGTGGATCGCACGGGGATCTGCGGTACGGACGTGCATATTTATGAGTGGGACGCGTGGGCTCGCAAGACGATTCCCGTTCCCATGACCGTCGGTCATGAATTTGTCGGTGAGATTGTCGCCGTCGGGTCCAACGTGGTGGACTTTCATCCGGGCGAAGTTGTCAGCGGGGAGGGCCATGTTGTGTGTGGCCGTTGTCGAAACTGTCTGGCCGGGCGTCGGCATCTATGCCCGAAGACGCAGGGAATTGGAGTAAATCGTCCGGGCGCATTTGCGGAATACATCGCCCTGCCGATGACGAACGTGTGGCATCATCATGACAGTATTGACCGAGACATTGCATCAATCTTCGATCCCTTCGGTAACGCGGTTCACACGGCTCTGGCCTTTCCAGTGCTGGGCGAGGACGTGCTGATTACAGGGGCTGGCCCCATCGGATTGATGGCTGCCGCTGTCGTCCGTCATGCGGGAGCGAGGTTCGTTGTGGTAACCGATGTGAATCCATGGCGACTGGAGCTGGCTAGAAATTTGGGAGTGACTCGCGCGGTAAATGTGACCACGGAAAAGCTGGAAGATGTCACTCGAGAACTCGGAATGGTGGAAGGGTTTGACGTTGGCCTGGAGATGTCCGGAAATCCGTCGGCCTTTCGCAGCATGCTCACCAACATGGCTCACGGCGGCAAGATTGCCATGCTGGGGATTCCGTCGGAAGATATCTCCATCGACTGGAACATCGTGGTTTTCAACATGCTGACGATTCATGGCATCTACGGCCGTGAAATGTACGAAACGTGGTACAAAATGACCGTGATGCTGCAGAGCGGTCTGGATATCAGTCCGGTGATCACTCATCGTCTGCACTACACTGAATTCGAAAAAGGCTTTGAAGCAATGCGCTCCGGCCAATCCGGAAAAGTGATTCTGAACTGGCAGTAGGTTGTCAGCGTCTGGTTACGTCGGGTAAGTCTCAGGGCAAATGCAGGACATCGTTGGCTTGTGCATCGTTCGTGGAGCATCCTGTTTTCTCAATGACCATGGAGCGTTTTGTGTCGACACTCACTGAACATGCAGTGGCCGAGCTGGAAGCGATTCGTCAGCAGGGTTTATTTAAGTCGGAACGGATCATCGATTCTCCGCAGCGCACTGACATCCTGCTTCAGGATCAACGCAGTGTGGTGAATCTGTGTGCGAATAATTATCTGGGCCTCGCCGATCATCCGGCGATTGTTCAGGCAGCACATGATGCACTGGATCGGTGGGGCTATGGGATGGCTTCTGTGCGATTCATCTGCGGCACGCAAACGATTCATCGGACTCTGGAATTGAAGCTCAGTGCATTTCTGGGCACCGACGATACGATCCTGTACAGCTCCTGCTTTGATGCCAACGGCGGGCTGTTTGAAACGTTGCTTGGCGAGCCCGACGCAATCATTTCTGATTCGTTAAACCACGCCAGCATCATTGACGGTGTGCGCCTCTGCAAAGCTCAGCGATTTCGCTATCGCAACAATGACATGCACCATCTTGAGGAGCAGTTGAAGGCGGCCGAATCGTGTCGTTTTAAACTGATCGCCACCGATGGAGTTTTCTCTATGGACGGCTATCTGGCTCGGCTGCCGGATATCTGTGAACTGGCCGACAAGTACAACGCGAACGTCATGGTGGATGACTCCCATGCGGTTGGCTTTATGGGACCGAACGGTCGAGGAACTCCGGCGCATTTCGGAGTGTCTGATCGCATTGATATTCTTACGGGCACTCTTGGCAAAGCGCTGGGAGGCGCCAGCGGGGGATACACCAGTGGTCGCAAGCCATTGATCGATTTGCTGCGGCAACGATCGCGTCCCTATTTGTTCTCAAATACGCTCGCTCCGCCGATCGCTGCTACGTCCGTGAAGACTTTGGAACTGCTGAGTGAATCGCAGGCCCTGAGAAAACAACTGCAGGACAACACGAAATACTTTCGAGCAGCCCTGTCGGATGCAGGATTCCGGCTGTTGCCCGGTGAGCACCCGATTATCCCCGTCATGATTGACGATGCGGCAGTAGCCAGCAGGTTCGCTGATGCATTGCTTCAGGAAGGGATCTACGTCGTAGCTTTTTCGTTTCCAGTTGTCCCAAAAGGCGAGGCTCGCATTCGAACTCAGATGTCGGCCGCGCACTCCCTCGCACAACTGGAACGAGCGGTGGTGGCATTTAAAAAAGTGGGGGGTATGCTGGGGCTTGTCTGAGAATGAACGACTAGGCGGATTCAAAGATTCCGCATGCAACATGTCCACCAAATCCGAGGGACAATTTTGCCACTCGGTTCAACCCTGCCATTTTTTCCGAAAAAGGACTCAGGGGAATCCGACAGCGAGGGTCCTGGTTCATCAGGTTCGTGGTGCCGGGTACAATCCGGTGCTGCAGGGATAGAATGGACACTGCCGATTCAACGCTTCCCGCAGCGCCGAGAAGGTGACCTATGGCCCCCTTGATGCCGAAGCATAACGGTGGCATCTCGCCAAAATGTTTTTCAACACCGCGTGATTCCGCCAGGTCATTCGATTCAGTTCCGGTCCCATGAAGACTGATGATGTCAGGCCTCGCAGCGTCGCCGATTACAATCCGCTTCAGCAACTCCGCGACTATGGTTCCGGAGGAATCAATCTGCGTCATTCCGGTAGGATCACACAGCCAGCCGCCAGCCAGCACCTGAGCGAGAGGATTGATCCCGCGAGCCTCCGCATGCTGTCGCGATTCCAGGACGAATACGGCCGCTCCTTCGCCCACAAGAAACCCGTCGCGAGATTCATCAAATGGACGACACGCTGATGCGGCGTCCTGGTGACGTGATGTTACGCGAAGTCGATGAAAAGAAGACAACACGGACGCTCGCAGCCCCGCATCTGCACTGCCGACGATGCACACATCACATTGTCCCGAGTGAATCATCGCAGCGCCCTGCAGAATAGAAATCAGCCCGGTCGCGCAGGCGGCTACCGGGCAACTGATGCCGGCCCGCGCGTTCATGATTCCGGCAATAGCGCGAGTTCCACTGTCGGTGGGAAACGCGTGTTCCCACAATTTCGCCAGATAGTCGGTTTCACGTTCGGCGGTTTCCTTGTTCGTGTCGGCACACGATGTTTGGAACCGTGCTGCTGTTATTTTCTCGGCCGCTCGCAATCCTCCTTTACTACTTCCGAAAGCAACGGACGTGCGATGAGCGGGAGCTTGATTCGGGTGCAGGCGAGCCTGAGTCAGTGCTTCGTGAAGTGCCAGTAGCGACATAGCCACGAGCGGTTCTGACACATAAATGGATCTGAAATCAGAATTGACCAGAGCAGGAATGGAAGACTGCGTCAGGCGGCGAGCGACCTCGGCATGGTTCACCGGTGCGCCATGCAAACGCAGGCCGGAAACTGCACTAAGCTGCGAGAAATGGTCAATCTGCTCCGCTGTCAGAAGCTGGCCAGCTCGTTCCCCAGACACCAGCCGCTGCCATGTTTCGTCGGCCGAACATCCCAGCGGTGTCACCATCCCAAGGCCCGTTACGACAACATCACGGCTGGAATTGGCGGCTCGGAATGAAAGCACGAAAACACCGGGTTCGAATAAGACGGTACGGACAAAACGTCAGTGTCGGGAATGAAAACGAACCACGCAAGTTGTTTGGTGTTCTGGGCCTGGAATTCGCAAAGTTACGCAAAGATGCAGGTGACGGAGAGTGCCTGACGAAACTTCCACGTGTAGCCGGATTTGTGAGGATCCGGAGGGATTTCCGAACTCTCACGCGCCCAGCTACGGTTCTGTTAGAGGTTCTTAATCGCCAGTCCACTTTGATTCGCACGCGGACGTATCGCGATCCTGCAGGAACTGCTTGGCCAGCCCGTCCGGACCGCGGGAGAGTTTGCCCAAAAAGCGATGGGCCCCAGTTGAATTCCCTCGCCGATCAATTGCAGCAACAGTTGCGTGCTCGTAACTCCTGAGCAACGACAACCTCTCCGCACTGAATTGCAGAAACGTCGGACGTTCACACCGCGCGGACATGAACTGCATGCGATTCTGTAGCTACCAGTTGTTCCTCCGGCCGGCACGAGGCCGACGGCAGGTGATTCTCAACCACGGAACAGGAATACTTTCCCCTTCAACTCTCTCTGCGCATAAAAAAGCCGACCGTGTTGTGGCAAACAAGGCCGGCTTCGTTTGGAACGTTGGCTACTCAAGATCTGTCGGAGCGGCCACTTGTTCGTTGAGCGTCCATCGCAGATAAGATTCCAAAAACTGATCCAGATCCCCGTCAAGCACCGGCTG
>QWOO01000011.1 GCA_003669615.1 Planctomycetota bacterium | reverse complement strand
TGGCTCTCGATTACAGCCAGCCATCGTTGCTCCGCCTCGCGGCTCGTCGGAAAATCGGAAGGAGACTCGTTTACTGAGTCTTCAGACCGCCAGCTGCTCCGGACGAGGCATGTGTCAGATCAGCGTTCCAGTTGAATACGTTGCCTGCGGATCACTCGAGTCTCTCGGGGCCTCAGCACCTTCAGCTTTGACAACAATCTCCTTCACATGGCCAACTTGCAGCTTCACAGTGTCAGCGTTCCAGTCAGCTTTGCTGAACTGTCGTTCGCTGGAAACACATTGCTGTTATCACAGCAGTTGTGACTCGGAAAAGGGAACAGGACACGACGCAAACTGATCGTTCGCACGAACGAAAGTTTCGACAATGAAAAAAGAAATGTTGATTAATGTCCTCCAGCCGGAGGAAAGCCGAATTGCCATCGTGGAAGATGGGAGTTTGGAAGAACTGTACGTCGAACGCAGCAGTGCCGAAAACTACGTTGGAAATATCTACAAGGGCAAGATCGTCAATATCGAGCCCAGCATTCAGGCGGCTTTCGTAGACTTCGGGGTCGGCCGCAATGGATTCCTGCACATCAGCGATGTTGAGTATCAGTACTATAAACACCTCGTTAAAGATGAGCCGGAGGAGCAGGAAGACGAGCGAGAAGCCGGCCGCGGCGGACGTCCTCCAAAGCATCTGAACGAACGCAATGCCCGCAATAAGCCCCCGATTCAGCGGGTCTTTCAGCGGGGCAGCGAAGTCCTTGTTCAGGTTATCAAAGAGGGAATTGGCAATAAGGGCCCAACCCTTTCCACGTACATCTCAATCCCAGGTCGCTATCTCGTGCTGATGCCTGGCCTGCAGCGAGTTGGCGTCAGTCGCAAGATTGACGACGAGAAAACTCGCCGACAGCTGCGGCAGACGATGAAAGCCATCCAGCCGCCAGGCGGTCTCGGTTTTATCATTCGAACGGCCGGAATCGACCGCGAAGAAGCGGATCTGCGACGCGACTTGAATTACCTGCTGCGGTTGTGGGAGACCATCGTCAAGCGACTGAAAAGTACGCCGGCGCCGGCAGGACTGTACGAAGAAAGCGATATGATCATTCGCACGATTCGTGACATCTACAACAACGAAATCGACACAGTTCTGATCGATGAAGATGGTGCCTTTGAACGGGCTCGCGAGTTCATGAAGATCGTCATGCCGGCGCATGTCACCCGTGTGCAGCGATACGAAGGCTCGGAACCACTTTTCAATCAGTACGGCATTGAAGAGGAAATTGCCAGAATTCAGGATCGACATGTGCCGCTGCCTGGCGGCGGCTCACTGGTCATCGACCAGACCGAAGCTCTGGTGGCAATCGACGTTAACAGCGGAAGTTTTCGAGCAGACAACGATGCCGAAAAGAGCGCTTATCAGATGAACCTGAAAGCGGCCAATGCGATCGCACGCCAGATTCGACTGCGAGACCTTGGCGGGGTGATCGTCAACGACTTCATCGACATGCGAGATGAACGCCATCGCCGTGGTGTGGAGCATGCTCTGCGCGAAGCTGTGATGCGTGACCGAGCTCGAACTCGAGTGCTCCGAATCAGCCCGTTCGGTCTGATTGAGATGACACGACAACGAATTCGCCCATCACTCCGTCGAAGTGTGTATGAGAACTGCCCGGCCTGCAACGGGGTAGGACAGGTCAAGACCGCCGAAAGCCTTTCCATCGAAGTCATGAGACTTGTAATGGCAGGCTCCGCCCACGAGTCTGTCGCGAAACTCATTATCGAGGTGCATGACCGAGTCGGAAATTATCTGAACAACCGAAAGCGTAAAGAACTGATTCGGATTGAAGAAGAACACGAAGTCGAAATCGTCATTGTCGCCAAATCAGACGTCTGCCTCGAACATATGACGTTTCGAGCTGAAGACGCCAATTCTCGAGAAGTGAACCTGAGCTAACGGAACGGGGTGCCCCAGTTCGCGTGACGGAAAAATTGCACTCAAAAGGCGGTTCCTCTTCGGAAACCGCCTTTTTCTATCCGCGACGCCGGAACCAGGACCGTCTCAGACAAGCCCTGAACAGGAACTGAACCTTTTTTCAGAACAGTCTTTCGGGGCTTTGAAACAAGTTGCGCCCCCCGGATTGCCACTACGGCAGGAATTCCTGCTCCCACTTCCAAAACTTGCTGCATTTCCGACTCGAACATTCCGAATCTCAACGCTACACTCCGCGATTCCTTTTCAACACGGCTGAAGATCGGTGCAAATCAGTACACCCTCAAACGTCGCATGTGTTGGGTCTCATTTCTGTTGTCAGAGTTGGTCGAAGGTGGTTTTCAGATGTTCGCTGTGATCGTAGACGGTAACCGTCAGCATCGTGTTCAGGAAGGTTCTTTTCTTTCCATCGACTATCGTGGAGAGGAAGTCCAGACTGGATCTTCCATCACCTTTGATCGTGTGCTGCTGGCCTACGGTGGCGGCCCGAGCATCGTGGGAGTTCCGACAATTTCCGGAGCCTCTGTCGTGGCCGAAGTTGTAATTCCCGCTGAGAAGGGCATTAAGCTCGAAATTCAGAAGCTTCGAAAACGAAAGAATTCACGCTGCCATACTGGCCATCGCCAGAAATACACCCGCGTGAAGATTACTTCGATCACTGTGCCAGGACTCGAGGCAACTCCTGCTCAGTCCTAATTCAGATACGATTCCACAGGAATCCAAAAGAGACAGGCACGAGCCTGTCTCTTTTCATTTGGCCCTCTGCGCGATGCCCTGGGCAACACCCAGACCTTCCACAGACTTCATGCCCGATCGCCTTCTTCGATGCCGACATTCAAGCAGACGCTTCATCGCTGTCAGCATGATCGCAGCAGCCAGGCGTTTATCGCGATGATGTGACACTGCTGCATCTGAATGCGCTTCCACTTTGGCACATCGAAGGCAGACTCGCTGAGAACCGTCCGATTGAGCCTGCGATGCCTGAAAATCGAAGTCCGTACCATCGCATTGTGTTCTGCAATTGATTCCAATTCCTTCGGCTCTGGCAGCCTTGCTCCGTCTGCATTCAGTTGAAGGTGTTTTATGGAATGGCCCCTTACCGAGATCCGGCGTCAGTTTGCGGGACTTAAGCGTCTTCAGGATGGGCGTGAAGTTGCTTTTTTCGATGGACCGGCCGGCAGTCAGGTTCCTGAGATTGTCGTCGATGCTGTTTGTCGCTACCTGCGCCACACAAACTGCAACCGAGGAGCCGCATTTACAACGGCGAAATTGTCGGATGGAATTCTCGAAGCCGCACACGTAGCCATGGCCGATTTCGTTGGAACAGATGATCCTGACTGCATTGCGTTCGGGGCGAACATGACCAGCCTGACCTTTCAGCTGAGTCGAGCTCTGAGCCGCACCTGGATAGCAGGCGACGAAATCATTGTCACACGGCTGGACCATGATGCCAATGTTTCTCCATGGGTACTGGCCGCTCAGGACCGAGGCGTGACCGTACACCACGTCGGCCTGAATCCTTCGGACTGGACTTTGGATCTGGAAGATTACCGCAGCAAACTATCCAGTCGCACCAGACTTGTGGCGCTAGGCTATGCGTCCAACGCCACCGGAACCGTGAATCCGGTCCGGACCATCACGGAAATGGCTCATCAGTTCGGGGCTCTGGTGTTCGTCGACGCTGTTCACTTCGCTCCTCATGGGCGTATCGATGTGAATCAGATTGGTTGTGATTTTTTGGCCTGTTCTGCCTATAAATTCTTCGGCCCTCACGCAGGCGTGCTTTGGGGCCGTCGCACGTTGCTGGAAGAAATTCGTCCCTATAAGCTGAGGCCGTCTCCCGATTCGTTGCCTGGGCGGTGGATGACGGGGACACAAAATCACGAAGGCATCGCAGGTGCTGCGGCGGCTGTGGAGTACCTGAGTTCACTGGACGACCTTACTGCCGAATATTCGGATCGTTCAGACCAGTCCAGAGCAGCCAGGCTGGATCGCGTTTTTCGCAGAATTACCGACTACGAACGCTCTCTTTCTGAGGCATTATTGAACGGGCTGAAAGGAATTCGCGGAATTCATCTCTGGGGAATCACGGAGACCAGCAGACTCGATCAGCGAGTCCCCACGGTGTCATTCACTCTGGAAGGAAGAACCCCGCGGGAAGTTTCGGAGTGGCTGGCCACTCGAGGCTTATTCGTCTGGAATGGCAACCACTACGCTTTGCCCTTTACGGAATCCGCAGGCCTCGAACCGGGCGGAACAATTCGAGTCGGGGCGCTGCACTACAATTCGTCAGAAGAAATTCATCGACTCATCAATTCCCTGCACGAACTGACAAACTGATTTCCGATACTTCTCAGCAAAACTCTTGTTCACATTTTTGAAGAAACCCGGCGATGCAGTCCTCCCCAAAACCCAAAATCATCGCCGTCATGCCGGCTTACAATGCAGAATCAACTCTTGAACGGACTCTGCGCGATATTCCGCCGGGTACCGTCGACGAGATCATTCTAGTCGATGACTGCAGCCGCGACAAAACTGTAGAGCTGGCCCGGTCACTGGGCCTCACCGTAATTCCTCACAAAACCAACACCGGATATGGGGGCAATCAGAAAACCTGCTACACGGCCGCCCTCGAACGCGGCGCTGACATCGTCGTGATGATTCATCCCGATTATCAGTACGACAGCCGTGTCATTCCGATTGCCGCCGAACTGATTCGCCTGGGAAACTGCGACGTCATTCTGGGCTCGCGAATTCGCACCCGCGCCGAAGCGCTGCAGGGCGGGATGCCAGCATGGAAGTACATTGCCAATCGCTGTCTGACCATTTTTGAAAACGTCGTTCTGGGCCAAAACCTTGGCGACTTCCATAGCGGCTTTCGTGCGTATCGACGAGAAGTTTTGGAAACCGTCCCATGGAGCGCAAATTCCAACGACTTCGTATTTGATACCCAGTTTCTGGCTCAGGCAGTCTTCTTCGGTTTTCGCCTCGCCGATATTCCGGTCCCGGTTCGATATTTCGCAGAAGCTTCCAGTATCAATTTTCGCCGCAGCACCCGTTATGGCCTGCTGACGCTGTGGGTCATGCTGCAATTCTGGTGCAACAAGATCGGCATCTGCCGATCAGCAATCTTTCAGAAGAAGGATGCATCACCAAATGCCGCCTCTCCAGGCAAACATTGACCGCAGTTCGGAAGGAACAGCAGGCCTTTCGCAAGCAAATAAAATGCTGACATATAACGCTTAACAAAACAGAGACTGGCTCGCTCCGAGCTCGGAATCCCCACGAGCTCAACGACTCCGAGAGTGCCTGTGCAGGTTTGGTTAGAGCCTCTTAGTCATCAGTCCCGGGCTTCGTTAGCGGCTCCTCCTGCATTTCTTCCGTGGCAGCTATCGTCTGCTTTGCCTGCAGATGTCTCAGGGACAACACATCGGCGCGCCACTCGGATAAACGTGAGGTGATGACTGTCGCTTCGATGTTTGCCAAAGTGACACTCAACATAGCAATCCGAAATGGCCAGACCGAGTAACCCAACAACACCGAGATCGCTCCGATGAGGATTAACCAATAGGAAATCTTTGCCCCATAGGTGTGATAGCTGGGAATTCTGCCGTACTTCAGAAGACCGGCCGATGTTGTCAAAACGTAGCTCAGAAATGCGGCCAGCCACCACGGCGATTCATGCTTCAAGACGTCACCGCAAAGGCAGGCGAGGCCGAAAAACAGAACGGCATACAGAAATGAATCCGCAAAACTGTCGAATCTCGCACCAAAGTCAGACCGCTGATTCAGCCATCTCGCCAGCCGTCCGTCGATCCAGTCACTGAACATCAGGATGGTAAAAAAAACTGCGAACAACTGAGCCCTGCCTGTCAGCGCGAGACCCACTAATCCCAGTGATCCCAAAAAGCGAATACCGCAGATGATGTTGGGGATCGTGACAATTCGATCCTGAAATGGATTGTGAATTTCAGGATCCGGAGAAACTGGAGCCATCACACCGTACTTTTCAAAAGGCCGTTTCAGGCGAACATACGAACAAGATAATAGAACACAGGTGCGGTAAACGTCAGGCTGTCCACTCGGTCAATCATTCCGCCCTGGCCGGGCAGCAACTGACTTCCATCCTTCACGCCCGCGTCACGCTTGATGCCCGACATGTCGATGTCGCCAAGAAACCCGGTCACCGACAGAAGCATTCCCACACAGGCT
>QWOO01000186.1 GCA_003669615.1 Planctomycetota bacterium | reverse complement strand
TATCACCGTTCGAGGCAGTTCGGCCATTGTCCGCGGGGTCGCAAATCTGTCGGCGGCACCGGTGATGGCGTCAGACCTGCGAGCCAGTGCGGCACTGGTGCTGGCGGCGCTGGCGGCGGAGGGTGTCAGCGAGATTCGAAGGGTTTACCATCTTCGTCGGGGTTATCGCGAATTTGAGGTAAAGCTGAACTCGCTTGGGGCGAAGATTCGACGTGCTGATGACGAGAAACGTGCAACACGAGTGCCGCCATCGCACGTCGACTGGAAGGTCTCAAACTTTACTTCCGAACACAGCGACGATTTTGAAGACGACGGAGATTCAAGGCGCTGACTTACCGTCGTCTGAACAGCCCATGCCGCTGTTGTCATTGCCGAGTTTGTCTCACCGGTTTGCGTCCTTTCCACTTGCTGCTGAACTAATATTATGACCGATTCTTCTGCACCGGTGTCTTCGATCGAGAAAGAATTTGGAGTACCAATTCCTGGTGCCATCCTGCCGGAAGACCAGTGGGCGAAAACCGCTCTGAAGAAAGTTCCGGAAGGACTGCTGAACTGGGCCGAGCTGTTTGGGCGAGTTGCTCCCGTGTTGATCGATGTGGGTTGCGGCAATGGTCGGTCGATGCTGACCAGCGCTGTTGCACGCCCGGAAATGAACCATCTTGGAATCGACATCTTGCCCGTCGTAATTCGCTATGCGACTCGCCGGGGCAATCAGCGAGGCCTTGCGAATACACGCTGGGCTGTGATTGGAGGACGTGAGTTCCTGCTGAACCATGTTGAAGCAGGCAGCGTCGCTGAAATTCATTGTTACCATCCCCAGCCCTACTATCGCCAGGATCAAGTGTCGCTGCGGCTGATCACACCCGAATTTCTGTTACTTATCCATCGCGCTTTGGCCCCTGGCGGACGTGTGGTACTGCAGACGGATCATCCCGGTTACTGGAAGTACATGCTGAGCGTTGTGTCGTTGTTCTTTGAATTTTCCGAGCGCCAGATGCCGTGGCCAAATGCAGTGAAAGGCATCACACGTCGCGAAATCATCGCGCGGCGACAGGGCCTGACCATCTTTCGAGGCGACGGGACCGCAAGGACCGACCTTATTCTTGAGGACGCTATGGCGCTGGCTGAGTCTCTGCCACTTCCTACCTTCAACGCAGATCGGCGTTTACAGGCGCTGGATCAAATAGAACGAGAGATTTCGCCGTCCGGGAACTCCTCAGGCCGTACTCATTCCCGTCGAGGAGGAGCACAGAAGTCGCGACAGAGAAAACGCGGTCCTCGTCGCACCTCGTGAAACACCGAGTGCGACAGTGCTTATCGAGAACGCGTGACGTAGCGGTGTTTTTTGCCATCCATGCCAATCTGCACGGAGTAGCCTTTTCCGTCGGAATCCACAGTGGCCTTCACCCATTCGCCTTTGCAATCCGCCGTTGATGCCGTGTTCGCGATGAATCCCGCTGGGGCTTGCAGTGCTGGTTCCAGGTCGACATTCTGGTGCAGTTGAAACCAGTCCTGCAGCGATTTGACTTCTCGCAGCGTCTTCATAGTCTGCTCTGCCCCGCCCTTCTGAGGACCGTTGCACATAACGGCCACCACGGGATCAATGGCCAGCACGAACGCCGGATTATTGCTCACCGGCAACCCATGATGAGTCACCATAAACAGATCAATTTTGCCGACTGGATTGCGCGGTGTGACAAGTTTGGCTTCTGTGTTCCATGTCAAATCGCCGCAAGTTAGAAAGCGAAATTCACCGAAGCCAAACAGCAGACTCAGACTGGCCGAATTGTCACTTGGGTCATCCGGCTGGGGCTCGTGCCGGTCCGCAAATGCGTTGATCTCTCCTTCTCCGGTGATTACATCTCGACCTGACGTCAGGACGCGAACTGACAGTGGAGTGCTTCCGGATTTCAATGGCAGCGTATCACCGGCCTTGAGCGGCTTCGAAACATTCTGCGAAGCGGCTCGGTAGGCGGCGATACGTTCCGGATAGTTGGGATCTTCTGCCAGTTCGTCAGGAATGCCTCGATCCCAGAACGTCCCGATTCCGAACTTTGCGGCCAGAGCCGCATGATTTCCAAAGTGATCCAGATGCCAGTGAGACACCACGGCATGATCGATTCGCTGAAGTCCGGCGATGTCTTTGGCCACATGGATGATGCGATCCAGATCGCGTCCATGATTGTCGGGATAGCCGGAATCGATGAGCATTGATTCGCCGGCTGGAGTCACAATCAACGTTGCCGCGCCGCCTTCCACATCGATAAAGAAAATCTGCAGGCCATCGTCTGCGGCGTGCAGGGTCGCACAAACGACAGTCATGGCGACAAGGGCCGACAGGAAAAACGTGCGCATCATGGCAAGCCTTTATGGGAATCGACGGTCAGGGGAATCACTCGAGCAGATTTGACCCCGCCAGCCAGCCAATTGCAATCGATGACAACAGATCGCTGTCCCATTACACGATTCACGGTCATGGGATATTGAGACCTTGCCAACCCCAGGCTGAAGCCTGGGGTTACGCGATTTCGCCGCATCCGCGGCGGGAGCGAACCGTCTGGAGGCTTCGGGGTTGAGTGACAAGAGTCCGATGGTGATATCCGAGGACTTTCTGGAAAAGGCCGTCAAATCGCCAAGTCCATTCGATACACCTGAGAATCAAAGCACCAAGGCATTGGAAACGTCGGAGACACGGGGAACATTGAAAAGGAGCGAGGACTGCCGCCGGATGCTATCTGTTTCAATGTCCGACGATCGCCAGGGGCGGAAGCAAATACAGGGGCTGGCGCATTCTGCTTCTGATCATGGCACCTCGTTGCTGTCGATAGCCAGCGCACGCTGGCGATGTTCTTCCGCCATCTGATTGTCGTTCATCGCTGAGTAGGCTGTCTCGAGCAGGCGATGCAGCTCGGCGCTGTTCTGACGGAGTTTCAGAGACTGTGTCATATCGGCAATAGCCTCAGGCCAGCGTTCCATAGCGACATAAACTTCGCCGCGTGTCGATAATGCATCCGGATGATCGGGCAACAAGGCGAGCGTCTGATTGGCCAGCAATAATGCGCGTTCGTCTGAATCGTTCGTGTCTCGTACAATGGCGGTGGCCAGGTTGTTAAGAATCATTGGGTCCTGACCACGCGTCTGAATATTTGCCTGTTCCAGCCAGAACCGGGCTTTGTCAAACCGCTTCAGAAGAAGCGCGTGCGTTCCCAGGATGTTAAGGACCTGAGCACCATAGGTGCCTTCGAGTCTCAGCTGACGCAGCATGGCATCCGCTTGCGTCGCGGCGGGATGTGTGGAAAGGCTGAGCCGGGAAAGTCGATCAATTGCCAAAGTCGCTGTGGATGGGCATTCGTAAGCACGTGCCAGTAAATTCAGGATCGTTTCGGAGTCCGTGCTTTCAGTGAAGGAAGCCGGTTGATCACTGATGGATTTGGAATCAGTACTGGCGTCGTATCCTGTTTGTTCATCGAATGAACTGACGCAGGCCAGACCGTAGAGAGTCGCCAGCTCCGGACTTTCGGAAATGTTCTTCAGATCAGACTTGTTGAGGAATTCGCGGATTTGAACAATCACATCAGCCGAATCGCCGGCTGCGAGTTTCGCTTCGGCCAGCTTAATGTTTGCATTCAAATCGGCAGGCGTTTCCACAAGCGTCTGCTGAGACTCAGCGATTAGGACCTGCAGAAGCTTACGACCTTCTTCCTGATTATCCCGTTGCAGCAGCAGCTTGGCCAACATCATTCGCAATTCCGGATGCGACGGAATGGCAGGCTTAAGATTGGCCGATGCCTCTTCAGGATTTCCGGAAATCAGCAGCAGTTGACTGAGCATGACTCTGGCTGGCACGTCGCCTGGCGTCTTTTCGACGATGGTCGTCCATTGATCGATGGAAGGCTGAAGCCGCTCAGGAGGAATCTTCATACCCATGGCCTGAAGCCGGGTGACCAATTTTGCTGCTGCGACATTTCCCGGGTCTCGTTCCAGCGCCTGCAGGGCAATTGGCAGGCACACGTCGCGATTGAGATAAGAATCTGCAAGACGGCGTTCTGCCTGCAGAACCTCGAGGTCACTCAGCGCGCGACGCAGCAAGGGATTGTCCTGCTGTTGTAAGCCAGCCACAAGAAGTTCCTGCGCTGTTGTATCCTGCCCCGCGACCAGACAGGCATCGGCAAGCGCGATACGAACCTGAACGTTGTCTCGGTCGGCCTGCAGCTTCGCAGTCAGCGCGGCTACGGCCTTGTCCGCGATTGGCTGAATGTCTTCTGGTTGCCGTTTTAGGGTTTTACGCAATTTCGCAAGTGCCAGGTTGTGCTCGGGATAGGCGGCAGCCAGAGTCGCCAGATGCTGCTCCGCCAGTTTCCATTCTCGTCGCTCCGAATAAAGTTGTGCGAGAAGTTGGTGAGCTTCGACATGATTCGGAGACTGACTTAGTACGGCTTTCAGTTGCTGTTCCACCTGATCCGAAGTCAGCGGATGAAGAGGCTTTGCTTGAACTGCCTGTCGCACAAGCCACATGCGTGCATCGGCGTTACCGCTTTGAGTGTCGGAAGTCAGACTCAGTATTTGGTTCAATCCTTCGGCATGCTGCCCCTGCTGGATCTTGAACATCGCAAGACGGAACTGATAAATGGGATCTGCCAGACGCATGGAATTCAATGCCCGCAGACTGATTTCCTGTTCCGCCTGATTATTGGAGGCGACTGCAGCATTGTAGGCCTGTTCATAGGCGGCGATCACGGGGGCGGTTGAAGCATTCTGGAGCCATCCGCCGATACCGACTCCAATGATCGCAAACAGAAGGAAAGGCAGCCCCGCGACAAGGTGCATTTGGTTTCGAGAGAAGAACCAGCATTCGGCCCATTTAAAGCACTGTGAAAAGAACTGCGAAGGCTTCAGTAACTGTGTGAGCGGGAGTTGCGTGCGGCGATTGGGTGAATCGTCGGTGGCTTTTGCTTCAGCAGTCACAGGGCGAGCGATCGTTTCCGAGGAAGATCCTCGATTCGCCGGAGTGATCGTGAAGCACCAATTCCAGGCCTGAATGACCGGATTGAAGAATGATTCCGCGGGTCCGTTCGATTTGATATCCGGAACTCTATCAAAGAAGAATTCCAGAAATCGATCGGCGCTCATCAGCAAAATCGCAGTAACTGTCAGAAAGAAGTATCCCGTTGCATCGTGTTGCCATCCTGTCGAAAGATCGATGGCGTACTTTTCCCAGGCGACCGCGATCGCGATGACTCGCAGAGTATTCATCACTCCCGCAAAGATCAGCCCAGATCCGATCAACGCCATGGCATGCACCATGGAGCGGCGCTTCAGGCATGCGGTCAACGCTGCAACAAACAGGATTGTGAAAAGCGATTGGACCCCGCTGCAGGCTTCTTCCACCAGAAAACTCTTGCCGGGAAACTGCAGAATATTGCCGTCGCGATAGTGCAGCATGGTCAGGCGATTGAGTGTCTCACTGGCGACGGAAGTTGTGATTCGCTGGAGCCAGTGAATAAGCTGCTCGTCATACAAGAGCGGGATGCGGATAATAAGGACTGCCAGAAGTCCGAGATAAAGCAAACTGCGACGGTAGCCTTCATCGCGCGATGCCATGCACCAGGCGAGGCCCAATAAGACCAGCCCAACGGTTGCCAGCCACGGAGAGAAGAAAAGGACCTGGGCGGCGAGACAGATGATGTCGGCCGCAATCAACAATTTGGGAAGAATACTCCAGTGCTCGGCGACACTCTTCCGTGTCACAAACAGCCACACAAAGCTGCCAATGGCAAAAGGGAAGAACTGGTAATGCGTGGATTGCCAGAGTGCTCGAAGGTAGAGCGTGAGGAACGGTATATGCAGGCCGATCAGCAGGCACAGCAGAAGATGGCTTTTTGAGGAATTTGCCAATGACTTTAGTCTTGTCTTCATTGCTGATCTAAGTATGCCGCGTGTTTTCGGAAAACAGGGTTTAAGCACACCCCTTTATCGTCTCGCTCAAGCCATGCGTTCACTTGCAATCGATACCACTCAATCGAAATCGAAAACGGGTAAAAAGTGGTATGGTTTCGGGTAGAGAGTTTTACTGCCGTTACTTACGTGGCTCAATGCGGACAATCGTCCCGTTGATCATCACGCCAATTCGATTGCCTGAGAATTCGGTGTCGTCGTTACTTTCACAGACTGCGTTATGCCCGGTGCCTGGCGAG
>QWOO01000103.1 GCA_003669615.1 Planctomycetota bacterium | reverse complement strand
GCCGCGCTTCTGGAAAAGAAAGTGTGGGCGTACGCACCAAATGCTGGCCTTTCGAAAACCAACAATCCGCCCGTATCAACCGCTTAGTTCGCAACCTCTACGTGCACAATGCGGCTTCGCAGCATTTTGACGAGGACCAAGGACGTGCGGGAGGCTGCCACCTCCTGCATTTCTGCGATACCGTGCGCAGGAAATTCTGCGATGGATCGTTCTATCACGGGTGGTTCGACCAGCGGCGTCCACCGGCTAATGTCTGAAACAGTTAAGGAAAATATACGATATGAAAACAGTGTGGCTGAGCTTATTGGTGCTTTGTGTTCTGGCAAACATTAGCTTCGCAGACGAGCCCATGACGTATGAGCTTTGGCCTGACGGACTACCGACTGCGATGGTGCCGAAGTCCGAGGCGACAATCGAACTGATTCAGTCGTATGGTGGAGCACAACCGAACCGAATCACGGATGTTACCAACCCGACCGTCACTGTTTTTTGGCCCGACAAGCCGAACGGCACCGCCGTGATTGTGGCCCCTGGCGGCGGTTTTATGTTTCTGTCGTACGCTCATGAAGGGACTGAAGTCTGCGAATGGCTCAACTCATTGGGAGTCACCGCGGTGCTGTTGAAGTATCGCACGCCGACAAGGGACGACAAAGAAATGTTTGAACTTCCCGTGCAGGATGCTCAGCGAGCTCTTGGTTTCGTACGGAAGCACGCGGCCGAATGGAAGCTCGATCCGCAGCGAGTCGGCCTGCTTGGCTTTTCGGCGGGAGCGAACCTGGCCGGGCACGCCGCATGGGATCGCGGTGCTCGGACCTATGCACAAAACCCGGATCTCGACGATCCTCGCGGACCAGACTTTCTCGTATTCATCTACGGCGGAGGATTCCTGGACAAAGACGACCCGTCGAAGTTTCGACCGGGCTTCAGCATTCCGGCCGACGCACCGCCCGCGTTTTTTATGGTGGCTCACGATGACAGCACAAACCCAATCGAAACCGCCATGCTGTATCTGGAATACAAGAAGCTCGACCGATCCGCCGAGCTGCAGATTTTTGCTAAGGGCGGACACGGATTTGGAATGCGTAAAGACGGAAAGCCGATCAATGAATGGCCGAAACGCTGCGCAGAATGGATGCAGAGTCTCGGCTTCCTCAGCCAGCATTAATTGGTCACGCACATGAGTTTGAACCGGCGCCCAATCCGCGATTCGCAGGGCAGTTCCAAATAGAATCTGCCGTCCAAAAATCACGAGCGTCGGATGAAAACCTGCGCAGGATTGATTGCCTGGTATTTGGATTTGTTGGCCGTGATTTCGAAAGCCTGTGCAACGGATTCCAGTCCTTCGAGCTGATGCGTGATCGTTTCCTTCAGGCGAACGCGTCCGGAAGCCGCCAGATGCACCGTGTGCTGAAGATGGGCCTGAGTGCTGATATCTGGAAACAGGTATCGCAAACTTCGCTCACGCAGCAGATCGATGTCCACCTCAAACGGCTGACCGAACCACGAAACACCGATGATTTTTCCTCCAGATCGTACGGAATCGATTGCCTGTCGGACGGTTGCGACGCCGGCCATTCCTTGTTTTGGACTACCGCCCGCGCATTCAAATACGACATCGACTCCGACACCATCCGTCAGGTCTTTGATCGCTTCGACAACATCGCATTCTTTCGCATTGAGCGCGTGATCTGCTCCGAGCTGGCGAGAGATATCGCAGGATTCTTTTCGGACATCGACGGTAATGATCTGGCCCGCGCCGCTGATTCGAGCGATCTGCAGACACTCAAGGCCCATACTTCCCTGTCCGAAGATTACAACTGAATCTCCTATCTGAATCTGCGCAGTCTCAACGGCCGCGACGCTGTCGCTTAAAGACTGCAAACAGGCCGCTTCACTGTCGGAGATTCTGTCATCCACTTTCACGAGGGAAATTTCCGGCAGGATGGCAACTTCGCTGAAGCAGCCGGGCAGATCAAATCCAATGACTGGACCTCGTCGACAGAGCGTACTGCGACCAGACAGACACAGAGTGCAGTTTTCACAGGGAAGTTTCGCACGGGCTGCCACTCGGTCACCGACGTGAAACCGATCGACTCCTTCGCCGACTTCGATGATTCTGGCACAGAACTCGTGCCCGAAAAGCTGCAGCGGTGCGGATTCGGCGAGTCGCTTGCCGACGCGATCATAAGCCAGAGTCCGGATCCCGAATGCCAGCTGGGCTTCCGTGACACTTGGCTGAACACACAACGGCTCGACAAGCACATGCCGTGGTTTGATTTGCGGTGGTTCAATATCGTCTAGACGCATGTCACCGAAGCCGTAAAATCTCAAAGCTCGCATGGTCGCGGCCTTTCATAAATGTTGTACAAGTGACACTTTTCGCTTCGCGAAACTAACGATTCGGGAAGGTGCTTTCAAGGAGCAAAAGGCGGCTATCAGCATCTCTCAAACTTTTGCAGCGTATGACAATCGGAAGAAACGTGTCCGCGATTCGCTCCAGCGGACCATACAACCTCCGCAACGTAGACATCACCATGGGAATTGAGGGCAATGTCGTGAGGAGCGAAGAAATCACCCGGAGCCGTCGGGTTCGCTCCACCGCCCCAGCGATTGATCCGAGCGCCGTGTCGATCGAAGACGCTGATCCGGCCACCAGTGGCATCGGGAGAAGGACGCTCAACGCCGGACCACATTCCCGATCGATATCCCAGCTCGGCAACGTAGAGGTTGTCATCACGATCAAAAGCGATCTGACAGGGACGAGCGATCTCCGTCATCTGGTCGATGAATTGACCGTCCGGCGTGAAGCGTTGCAGGCGGCTGTTCTCGCGATCAGCGACCCAGACGATTCCCTGCGAATCAACAGCAATCCCATGCGGAACATGAAACTGCCCCGGACCGCTTCCCGGTTCACCCCATGAGGAAATCAGCGTGCCATCGGGAGCGAACTTGTGGACGCACGCATTCCCGTAGCCATCCGCAACATACAGTTCACCGCTGAGTGACAAAGCGGTATTTGTTGGAAAGTGAAAGGGCGGACCCGCGCGAAGAATGCTTCGATAATCCACGCTGGTGGCCCCGGTGTCTGATGGCTTTCCGCTTGTGCCCAGCGTCGAAAGGAGACTGCCGTCCGGAGTGAATCGACGGACCGTATGGTCGAGATCATCGGTGCAGTAAACGGTATCGTCAGGTCCAATCATAATCCCATGTGGTCTTGCGAAAACGCCTTCTCCCCAGGACGCGACAAATGTCCCATCACGATCGAAGATCATCACCGGATGTTCGCTGCGGCTGAAGACAAACAGGCGATCGTTTGAATCGACCGCGATCGCCGATACTTCGGTCCACTTCCAGCCGTGCGGCGGTACAGCGAAATCCGGAACAGCTCGATAACCTGTGAGCGGGTAAGTCTGTGGTACCATTTTATAAGATTGCTTTCGTTGCTTTCGAGTTATTCACACGATGAGTTATTTCAATGACGGAGCCGTCGATTTCAATTCGATAGACGGCTTCATTCCAAAATTCCTTGAACCACATTTGCCTTTTCCACACCGGTCAGTTTCTCGCGCAGCCCGCTTTCCATGACAAATAGTCGCTCATGATCGATCCCCAACAAATGCAGAATCGTAGCGTGCCAATCGTGCACACTCACGCGGTCTTCCGTTGCAGTAAAACCGAGTTCGTCGGTCGCCCCATGGACGGTACCGGCTTTGATACCGGCTCCGGCGAAGAGGCATGTGAACGCATTCTTGTTGTGATCGCGTCCTGCGTGACGTTCGTCTTTGTCGGCTGGCAATTGAGCAATCGGCAGACGGCCGAATTCGCCGCCCCAGACTACGAGCGTACTTTCGAAAAGTCCGGTCCGTTTCAGATCCTGCAGCAGTGCGGCGAATGGTTGGTCAGTCCGATCGCTGCAGTTCTTTAGACCACTTGCAAGTTCTGTATGATTGTCCCAGATGTGCTGATTGATATAGAGCTGCACGAAGCGGACGCCACGTTCCACCATCCGCCGAGCGATCAGGCAGCGTCGACCGTATGAGTCTGTCGGCTCTTTGCCAATGCCGTACAGCTCCTGTGTCTCTTTCGTCTCCTTCGAAATGTCGGTTGCATCGCTGGCTGCCAGTTGCATGCGTGCCGCGAGTTCATAGCTGGCGGTCCGGGCGGCCAGAATCGGCTGGTTCGAGTGTTTCTGCAGGTGGGCTCGGTCAAGTTTCGCAATGAGTTCGCGTTGAAGTTCTGGAATCCTCGGCGGACGGTCGAAATCAGCCTGCAGATTCAACACCGGAGCACCAGTTGATCGCAATCTCGTGCCTTGAAACATCGGTGACAGAAATCCGGATTGCCAGTTTTCTGTACCATTCACTGGCAGTCCCAGCGGATCATCCAGAACCACATAGGCGGGCAAATTTTGAGATTCGCTTCCAAGTCCATACACGACCCATGAGCCGAGCGCAGGACGTCCCGGACCAGTCTTGCCGGATTGAACAAAGTACACAGCGGGTTCATGTGTCAGATTCGTCGTGTACATTGACCGGATCATGGCAATGCTGTCAGCCTGTTTCGCCAGATGTGGCATAACGTCCGAGATCCACATCCCGGAGTTCCCGCGCTTTGCGAATCGAAACGGACTTCGCATCAGCGCACCGGCAGATTGAGGATTCTCAACTTCGCCGGCAATCTTCCCGAAATACGCTTCTCCGTGATGTTTCTCGAGCATCGGCTTCGGGTCGAACAAGTCCATCTGGCTTGGACCACCATTCATGAAAAGCTGAATGACGCACTTTGCCTTAGGCTGAAAATGCGATGCCCGAGCCTGAAGGTCTGCAAACGAAGCTATCTCGTTTTCGTTCCCCAGTGCGCGCGACTGCGCTGCATTGGAATCGCACAACGCCAACAACGCAGCCCCGCCGAGCCCCGTGCCGAAGCTGTTGAAAAACGATCGACGATTGTAAGTTTGCTCAAACATAATGTGTCTTCGTTTGTTTATTGCCATAGACGCCCCATCGTAGCCTTTCGCTCCGCGAAAGTAGCGCAAGCACTGCCGCTCCAGAAAGCGACTCGCTACTTTCGCGGAGCGAAAGGCGACTATGCAACATACTCCCGATAAAAATACTGACCTTCCGTCAGTCCGGATTTTACGCCGTTGTTGCGAATATATTTTCGCAGATACGTGTATTGTTCTGGACTGCGAACCAAATGATCAAACGGCTCCTGCTGCCAAAACTTTCCTTTTCTTCCCATTGCAAGGTTGATCTGTCGTGCGGTGTAATGCATCCACGAATCGCATTGAGCAACCAGGACATCTTCAGATGCAAATGCGGCTAGCAGATGCACGTGATTTGGCATCACGATGAAATCCCCCATCCGATACCGCTCGCCATCGAAGTGCAACAATGTTTCAGCCACGATGCTGGCAATCTCTGGCTTTCTAAGGATGCATTCCCCATGGCAGGTATCCAGAAAGTCTTCGCGACAACGGTTAAATTCCTTTTTGAATTGGTCTCGCAACTTAGGCTCAAGCGTAGGCAGAACCTCTGACCAGTGTCGGTCCATTGAACAATCATGGCGTCGCATCCAGTCTTGCTTTTCACGTTCCCATCGATCAAGGACTTCCCGTGGCATCGAATCGGCCGTTCGAAATGTGATAAAGACAACCGCACCTGCCTGCGACCAATGCGGTCGAAAATGTTCGCTGATCAGCAATTCCGCCTTCGGATCAAACAGCTCTCCAAGTCGGTTAGGTTCGGGTATGTTGTTATCCATGTTGGTTTTCGTTTAATAGTCGCCTTTCGCTCCGCGAAAGTAGCGCAAGCACTGCCGCTCCAGAAAGCGACTCGCTACTTTCGCGGAGCGAAAGGCGACTGTGGCTAATCCACAAATAAGAACGCGGCAGAGTTGAAAACTGCATGACAGTATTCGGTCAGTGCTTTGAGTTTCACAGCTGCGATATCCGATGAGCCTGTTTTCAATTCCGTAACAAACGCCTGCATCGCATCCAGGCTGACATTCTTTTCGCCAGAAGCGAGTGGTCGACCAATGGCGTAAAGACTTACAAGGTCAACCTGCCTTTCGCAGTCATCTCCGGCTTCTTTCATAACGCGAGTGGCAAACGACTCGGCGAGTTGCCGCACCATTCCGTTGTTCAACAAATGCAGAGCCTGGGGAGCGACCAGGGAATCGCGACGATCGAGACAGTTG
>QWOO01000230.1 GCA_003669615.1 Planctomycetota bacterium | reverse complement strand
AGACGATTGGCACAGTATCCGCGATGGTCTCGAAGTAAAGTTTGTGACCATGCCTGCCAGTGATTCTGACAGAGTACTAACGGCTGCACCGGAGCGTGCCACGGAGTCGCAGGAACGCTTCATTCTGTGTCGCAGTCGTGAATCTTTCCCCGTAGCTGAAGTCGTGAGAATTCGGCAGCGTTCTGAACTCCTGCGATTGCAGTTACGGTTGTGTCGTGGATTCCAATTCAGAATCCGGTGCGATGAGATTCACGGCACCCTCACTATTCCAGCAGCATCATCCATGTGACCAGATCGGCCATGGCCTGCGGATCCAGGTTCTTTTCCAGACCTTCTGGCATAAGCGAACGGCCTGTATCTCGCAGAACTTCCAGATCCGCTCGCAGCAGGCTGGTCTCTTTCGCCTCGGCTCGACGCAGAGTCAACGTGCTGGCGGATTCTGAAACAAGAACTCCGTTATGAGTGGTTCCGTCAACAGTGACGGCCACGTAATCACGCCACGCCGGGTTCACTTCCCGATTCGGATCAAGGACGTTGGTAAGAATGGCTTCAGGGCCTCGGTTCTTCATTGTGGCCAGGTTTGGTCCAACCTGATTCCCCACCGACCCAATCTGGTGGCAGGTCGAGCAGTTCTGTTTGAACAGCGCTGCTCCGCGTTCTCGGTCGCCTTTCAGAGTCAGCGACACCTGATAGGCTCGAATTACTTCATCACGCGAAGAACCGGCCATTGACTCCAGCAGTTTGATGGCTCGTGAACGCACGCCTTCATCCGGCAGATCCGTTAATCGTTGTAAATCCGACTGAGTGAGAGTCGTCTTCGCAAGCGTACCGGTGGCAATCGCGTCCAGCAGCACGATGCTCCAGGATGTTCGACTCAACAGACCGTCCCGCACTCGCTCCGCCAATTTCGGAGACAGGCCCGGCCATCGTGTCAAAAGCTCGGTGGCGATGGCGTCATCCGAAAACCGAATCAACGTTGCCAGAGCCGCGTTCTGCACACCGGGCGGCTGCGTATTGTCCAAAGAACTCAACAGCAGCGGACCATCAGCAGCGTAGGTCGAAAGTGTGAGCGCACTCAATGCTGATCCGCGCACCGCTTCGTCCAGTTCAGCGTCAACGGCTTTCGTTCGCGCGTTGCTGATCAGTTCCGTTGTGAGTTCCGCAAACGCGGGGCTCTGCTGAGCCGCCTTGTTCGCACTGTAAACCGCCTGCAAAACTTTCACCTGCAGAGCAGGATCGGCCGACCGCTGAGACACGACGGCAGCCATCTCTTTCCAGCCGTCTTCCGAACCCGTGCGGCGAGCGACCAAATCAGCCAGCTCCGGTAACGCAACGAATGCCGCTGCCGGCGACATCGTTTCATCCGCCGCCAAAGCCTTCAGAGCGGCCGCAGCTTCAGTTCCCAATGAAGAAAACACGGCCGTACGGATCCAGCGATCCTGTCCGTATCCGCCCAGAATTTTTTGCAACGCGGCCAGACGAGCCTCCGACGGAGGAAATTCGCCGAGCGAAAAAGCCAGCTCCATGCGCACACGAGCATCCGCGTCGCCAGTCATGGCAGCCAGTTTGGCGAACAGTTCCTGAGAGCTGACAAGCTTTTCCGAAGCCAGAATGGCTCGCTCACGAACGCCCGGTTCTGAATCATGCAGAGCGATGATCAAATCGGACGGCTCCAGTGCGTGAAGAGATTCCAGGCAACCAATCGCATGGAAATGGGCGAGTGACGATTTAGAATCCGTCAGCAACTTTTTCAGACCGGAAACCGCCGACGCATCCTGACGTTCGTAGATCAGTCGTGAAGCGGTTTCACGATGCCACGAATTTGGATGTTCCAGCAACGCCACAAGTTCGGCCGTCGAGGCTTTGCTTAACTGTGGAACCGGTCGCGGTGTCCAGGTTTTCGGCACGATTCGATATAGACGTCCGCGATCACGACCGCTTGTCAGGTCGAGATGCTTCTTAATCTCCGGTGGAAGACTGGCCGGGTGCTCGATCGTTTCGCGGTACATATCCAGCACCTGCAGACATCCGTCCGGGGCATTCGTATATTGGACCGGTCGAAACCAGACGTCTGTAGATGCGACAAGTTCACGACCCGGGTCAATTCGTTCGGCTTTCCACACCACACCATCAGCAGTCATCTTCTTGCGATGAATGATGTTGCTGCCCACGTCGCCAATGATCGCCTGTCCCTTTGTCTCAGCAGGCCATGCATCGCCACGGTAAATCGTGATCCCGGTCGCCCCCGTGAAGTAGCCGGCCGGCTTACCGCCGCCTTCGACAATGCCCTTCGACAGCCCCGAGGCTCGAAGGCGAGTTCTCACGATTCGCCACGGCTCGACCTGGCTGATACGAAACACAGGCGCCTGGGCACCATCCACCGCTATGCTGACGCGAGCCGGCGCTGCGGACGGAAGTGGAGAACGGGACAGATATTCATCGCGGTAAACAATCGCCTGAGCGTGATCGCTGTTGGCACTGACAAAGCGATGGCCCCAGTCGTCAAACGACATGCCATGCTGACCACCACCGGTTTCAGCACGCAGCTCCCAGGTCTTCGGATCAAAGGAAAAGTCACGACCTCGACATTCCAGAGCCTTGCGATCCGGAAACTTCGGCGTCGTGATGGATCCACCGACGGTGCTGGCCGAACCGTAAATGCGATTGTCCGGTCCCCAATGAAAACTGTTGATCAATCCCTGAACATTCTGACGTCCAAAGCCAGTGAAAACTAACTCCTTCACATCCGCCTTCATGTCGCCGTCAGTGTCTTTCAGAAAGTATAGATTCGGTGCGGCCCCCACAAAGATTCCGTCGTTCGCACAGATAATTGCGGTCGGCCAGCTGAGCCCTTCAGCGAAAATGAAACTTTTGTCAAAGAGACCATCGCTATTGGTGTCGATCAGCGTCCGAATGGCGCCCAGACTCTCCTTATCCTGCTCGGAATAGTCACGCATCTCCGCGACAAACAGACGTCCGTCCGCATCAAATGACATGGCTACCGGATCGGTCACCAGAGGCTCGGAAGCAATCTGCTGCATCTCAAATCCGTCAATGACCTGAAATGTTGACAAAGCGTCCGCCGGTTCATGAGCGGCAATCCGAGGCAGTTCGGCCGCGTAGTCCGGTTCAAATGCATCCGGAGTGTGCTTGAGCACTCGATCCATCACGCCATACGACTGCAGACGCATATCCGTCGGGAAGTTGTGATCGCAATCCGGCGTCAGAAGAATAAGCTCGCTGCGCGCCTTCAACATGGCGTACACAGAACCAGCAACCGGGATTGCTTTCTTCACACCGTTAATGTCAAAGTTCGCATCTTCCACGGGAGACACCGAAACAAAAGTGCGTGGCGCCAGAGCTGCGATCAGTTCGTAAAAGTCGAACGGCACTTTGTCCGGATTCAGCTCATACTTGTCCTTTAGCAGCGGCATGTAGCGATCGCTGGTCCAGCCGGCAATCTTGCCTCCGTAGTAATCATGAAACGGACACCAGCCGCAACTGGACACAATCACTTTGACTCGCTGATCGAACACGCCCAAAAAGATCGCGTTGTGACCGCCGAGCGAATGACCAATTGCGCCGATCCGCTCGCCATCCACAAACTTCATGGCCGTCAGAAAGTCAACGCACCGCATATGGTTGACGATGCCCTTCATGGTTCCGGACACATATTTGTCGGCGGCGAAGTCGTACTTGTCGTATTCGCCAAATGAAGGATAGTCGGGTGCGATGACAACATAGCCACGTTGAGCCATCTCGACACCATACTGACGCCCGGCCTTGCCATCACCGCCCACAATTCGCTTGCCGGCCGCGCCAGTCGGATGCAGAGCCACGATCGCGGCAATCTTTGAACCGTTGTCGGCAATCAGAAGCTGTTTCACGTCGACGGTGTCAGCGATCGATCGAGGAAGATACAGATCCAGCGGAAGGCGATCCGTTTCATCCACCGCGATCGTCAACGTCAGACGTCGCACATCATGCATACGCACATCTTCAGTGATCCGAATGTCGAAGTCCGCAGTGTTCGCAACGGAAGGAAGTTCGCCCGTCGCTTCCTGCATGCCTTCAAGAATTTGCTGGCGTCGGATGGCCCAGTCTTCCGGCGTCCGAATCGGCTTTAGACTTCCGTCGTCGGCTCGATAGACACTTAGGTCGGAATGCCGAAGCTCTGTCTTTGCACCCGCGACAGTAGTACCGGGTTCCTGAGCCCGCAAAGGCGTTGCCGAATGCAGACCGAGAAATACCAAAACGCTGAGTGCGCAAAAGCGAATCATATGCAGTGACTCCTGCGGAAGGATGTGGGGCGGGAGTCAATATTTTAACGTCTTCAATGCCAAGTGAGAACTGTTGGCCGCGACAAATGCTCAATTCCCGCAGTCATGGTGTTCAGTCGTTCGCATCCACGAACTTACTTTGCACAATTATCAGACAACGACGATTGCGGTCGGGTCAAACGGATAAGTCACGCTGTGATACGCTGAACGTTTTCAAAAGACTGAAGCAAGTCCCACGAACGTGAGACTTGCTCAGAAGTCGACAAGCTTTGATGCCAAACGGTTACGCGTACTGCTTCTTTAAACGGAACTCCGGATGCACCTGCAGCCACTGATTGATGCGGTCAGTGCGAGACAGTGCGATCGGGATGAACGCAAGTGCCTGCTCAAGTCGGTCGTTGGGTTCTGCACAGCTGAAACGGAGGAATCCGCCGCCCGCTTCGCCGAAGCATTCGCCGCCAAGACAGGCCACACCAAACTTGTCGTCAGCAGCCTCCAGAAAGTACAAAGCAAGTCCGTGGCTGGTGATTTCCAATTGGTTGCAAACCGGCTTAACGCTGGAAAACACATAGAAGGTGGCCGTCGGATCGAGCGCCGAAAAGCCTTCGATCCTGTTCAGGCCGTTCGTAAGTAACACAACTTTCTCACGAAACTTCAGCATCGTTTCGTCGCGTTCGCGTGAATCCTTATCCAGCGCAGCACGGCCAGCCAACTGCACGATCGGGGGAGTACACGACAAGGTTGTGTTGATCATCTTGCCGATCGCGTCCACAATCTCACGGGAAGACGCACAGAAACCCAGCCGCCAGCCGCTCATGGAGTACGATTTGCTGAACGTGTACGCGGCCACGCACTGTTCCATCATTCCCGGCTGAGCCAGAAGGGAATGATGCTTGCCTTTCCAGATCATATGGCAATACGGTTCGTCACTGAATACAGCCACATTGCGGCCACGAACGAGATCCGCGATATCACGCAGATCCTGCTCGGTCGTAATCCCACCCGTCGGATTGTGAGGCGAGTTCAGAAAGATTCCGCGCGGCGACGGATCGGTGTTGAGGAAATCTTCGATGTCCGAAACCTGCGGACGAAACTCTGTCTCCTGACGCAGTGGCTTCAGAACGGCTCGAGCCCCGCGTCGCTGGATGTTCGGAAGGTACGTCGGGAAATGAGGACTGAAGACCAGACATCCATCACCCGGATTAAGGAACGCTTCGCAGAAGAACTGCTCGAACACTTTCGCGCCTGGTCCCACGGCAATGTTTTCCGCCGCGACCGGAATTGAAAACTCACGCTTCAGGAACTGTGCAGCGGATTCACGAAACTCAGGAATCCCGGGTGACGGACAGTAGTGCGACTGATTGTCGTTAATCGCCTGAAGGCCCGACTGGATCGCGGAGGCCGTGCTGTTGAAAGGACTGTCTCCAATCTCCAGCTCGACAACATCCTTGCCGGCAGCCTTCAGCTTCTTCGCCACGGCGAGAACAGTGAAGGCGGTTTCAACATTTAAAGACCTGGCAAACTCGCTCAGCTGAGCCGTCATGATGAATGGTCCCGAAAATCTCGTCGTGGAAATGGGTGGAAAATCAACATCGTCAGTGTTCACACAGCTAATTCGCAGACCGAAAACCGAGAGCGGCCCGTCAACGTTTGCATCCGGCGTTAATCATTCCCGCCAGAAGGAGACTGACAGAAAACCAAAGATCCAAAATCTGACAGAAGCAACAGGCGCAGATCACGAGCCTCCCTGGCAGCGGACTTCTCACGCGTGAACATCGAAAACTAATTTATAGGTTACGTCATTCGAACAACCTTTAAAACCAACACCGAAATTGACCAACAAAATCACTCCGTTATCGCTGAAACAGGATGCCTGAAACCTGATTTCGCCAATCGTTCTGTCGATTCCCGACGGATT
>QWOO01000322.1 GCA_003669615.1 Planctomycetota bacterium | reverse complement strand
ATCTCAGATTTCAAATTTGAAATCTGAGATTCTGCCGTGGGCAGTTCATGAATCTGGAACTGCTCAGTCACAGGATCCACCAGAAGTTGCTCGGCCGCTCGCTTTGCATCATCGCGAGTCAGATCGCCCTGGATGAGAAATGTGCGAGCTGCTTTTACGGTGCTGAGCCCGGTGATTCCCTGACTTGCAGCGCTCGCCAGAATCCGCTGACCTTCGTAATCTTTTTCGCTGCCGATCGGCAGAATTTCCACTTCCCAAAGCATGATGTGATGCGATCCGAAGAAAGGTGTATTGAGCCCGGCTGGGCGACCATTATATTCGCGGTCGGAACAAGCCCATGCGGTTCCGGCGATGAATCATGTGAGCGTGAATCAGAACGTTCTGGAATCGTCGAACGCCAGCTCGGGCGAAAGTTGACCTGGCCCAGCGGAGTTCAGACGAAAATCAGTGTGGAGTATTTCACGGCTGGAACGTGAGTACAAGAAACGGGGCGGCGGGATTCTCAGGAAGCCGGAATCGGCACAATGGGTCTCGGAAAAGACACAAAGCTGGACATCGCTCAGGTTTCCAGGGTACCCTTTGACAATCCTTCCTGCGAAAACTGGGCAGTTTTCTCCGACATTGCCTTGAAACGGTTCTCGCACCCCGCCTTTGTTTTGCTCCCTCCTGAAATCCTGAGTTCCATGGAATTTCCAGCTGCCGCCTTTGGACCATCGTACTCCGCTCCCGGTCGCGGGTTGAGCATGCGTTCCAGAAAGAGCATGGGAGTGCTGCGTCCGGGTCGCCGGGCTGTTTTGTCGGCTGGCACCGCGGGATTGTTGTCTGGCGGTCTGTTGCCGCCGTTGATGGCCGGAACGGATTTGTCGTCTAGTGTCAGTCAGGTGCCGGGCTTCGGGCGTGCCAAACGATGCCTGATGCTTTTTATGTGGGGTGGCCCAAGTCAGCTGGATACGTTTGATCCCAAGCCTGACGCACCGAAGGAAGTTCGTGGAGAATTTTCACCCATTTCTACGGTGACCCCCGGACTGCAGATTTGCGAGCATTTCAAAAACCTGGCGCCGCTGACAGATTTGGTCACCGTGATTCGGTCGCTGACTCATGACGACCCGGCGCATCTCAGCAGTGCTCACACGGCCTTGACCGGCCAGTTGCCGCCGGTGAATAAAAGTGATGCCGCTCCGCCGAGCCGCAATGACTCTCCGCAGTTGGGATCGCTGCTGTCAAAGTTCTGCGCGGTTCCACCCGGCATGCCGTCGAGCGTCATGATGCCCTGGAAAACTTTCCATCCCGCCGCACCGGGTGGTGTGTCTCCCGGACAGTCGGGCGGCTGGCTGGGACCGGCTGCCGATCCGATGCTCGTCACTGGCGATCCAAGTCAGCCTGGCTGGACTGTGCCGGCGCTCCAGTTGCTGGATGGCCTTGATACAAATCGTCTCGATCATCGTCGAGAGCTCCTGAAGTCCATTGAGACACAGCAGCGTTCTCTGGATCAGCTTGCCACCGTGTCGATGGAATCTCAACAGGACGAAGCGTTTCGATTGCTCAGTTCTTCAAGTGTACGAAACGCCTTTGATCTGAATGCAGAATCGCCAGAGACTCGCGATCGTTACGGACGCAATATTCATGGCCAATGTGTACTGATGGCCCGTCGGTTGCTTGAACACAACGTGCCCTATGTCTGCGTGAACTGGCACAACGATGGCCGGAATTTTTGGGACACGCATGGGGACAATTTCAATCGCCTGAAAAACGACCTTATTCCACCGTCCGACATGGCGTTGTCCGCTTTGCTGACGGATCTGCGTGATCGCGGAATGCTGGACGATACGCTCGTGGTGTGGGTGGGTGAGTTTGGACGGCGACCACAAATTTCGGCTGGAAACGCGGGACGTGAGCATCATCCGTTTTGCTACAGCGGATTGATTGCCGGGGCCGGCATTCAAGGCGGGGCCGTGTATGGTGCGAGCGATGAGATTGCTCGTTATCCGGCTTTAAATCCGATAAATCCTCGCGACTTGTCTGCCACCATGCTGCATGCGATGGGTGTACCGGCATCGGTGACATTGAATGATCTGACTGGGCGACCGCATCATCTGTATGGCGGCTCGCCCGTGCTGGGACTGTTCGGTTCGTAGTCAGCGACATCCCGGGTCTGTTATTGTTTGCACGTACGATTCAGACACGCACAATCAGAAGTCAGAAGAACGGAATATGCTCAGGACACCGCTCAATTCGTGGCACCATTCTCACAACGGGCGCATGGTCGATTTTGCGGGCTGGGAAATGCCGGTCCAGTATTTGTCCATTGTCGAAGAGCACAATGCCGTTCGAAACGGTGTTGGACTGTTCGACATTTCGCACATGGGCCGGCTTCAGTTTCGTGGCGATCATAGCGAGGCATTTCTGAATGGCGTTCTGACCAACGACACGTCAAAGCTGAAAGTCGGCGACGTCCGATATTCGCTTGTCTGTGGCAAAGATGGTGGAATTCTGGATGACATGCTGGTCTATCGTCTGCCGGATCGCTGGGAACTTGTCGTGAACGGCGCGAACCGGGAAAAGATCGTCGACTGGCTCGAGCATTCTGCTGGCTTTGCTGCTATTCAGATGACTGACACCACGCTTTCGACCGGCATGATTGCCGTGCAGGGACCGAAGGCTCTGGCGTTACTGACGGAAGTCACAAAGCTGGACCTCGCCAGCATGAAATATTACTCCGTGAAAGATGCCGAGTTCCTGGGGACTCGTGGAGTTGTCTCACGTACCGGCTACACGGGTGAGGACGGCTTTGAGCTTGTGGTGCCATCCACTTTGACTGAGCAGATCTGGCAGACACTCATGGAAGCTGGCGCTGCGTATGGCATTATGGCGACCGGTCTTGGCTGTCGCGACACGTTGAGACTTGAAGCCGCGATGCCGCTGTATGGGCACGAGTTAAATGAGGCTACGGATCCTCTGACAGCTGGACTGGATTTTGGCGTGCGGTTTAACAAGCCTGAATACATTGGTAAGGCTGCCCTGGAAGCGATCAAGGCAGACGGATTGAAGATGGCCCGCGTCGGCCTGGTTCTGGAAGGTCGCCGGATCGCTCGGGAAGAATCTCCGATTGAGATCGCTGGCAGTTTGGCAGGCAAAGTGACATCCGGGACATTTTCTCCGACGCTGCAGAAAGTGATTGCCATGGGTTACGTCCCGGTCTCCGCCAGTGCGGTGGGCACCAGGGTCAACGTGAATCTGCGCGGGACTTTGGTGGCTGCAGAAATTGTGGCGCTGCCATTTTATAAGCGGAAGGCGTGAAATACGGGCTGAAATCGAGGTTCCGAAGGAGAGCTTCGATCGCTAAAATTCCCTGCTTCAAATCACCTGTCACTTCCCTCCGTTTCTCAGGTTACTGACCATGGCCGACCGAGACTTCAGCGCTTATCAGCAGAAAGTCATTAAGCGCTATTACGACAATAAAGATCAGATCGACGAGCAACGTCTGAGCGAGCTGGTCACGAATCTTTATTTGGCGCCGCCCAAGAAGCAGGCGAAAATGTGGGAATCGGCAGAAGAGCTGCTGACCCGCATGAAGATCCCTGCGGCCCGCATCGCGCATGTGATGCAGGTCAAGGATGCCGCGGTTCTGGCCAAAGTCGTGGAAGAACTTGAAAAGGGCATTCTGAAGCGAGGGTAAGCAAATGCCGGTACCTCAACCCGAGCTTACTTCCTCAAAACGACTCACCGTGCTTCAAGTCTTGCCTGCGCTGGAAAGCGGCGGAACAGAGCGTGGCGTGCTCGAGATCGCAGAAGCACTTGTCGACGCGGGCCACAGGTCACTTGTGATCTCTGCCGGCGGACGAATGGTGCAGGAGCTCGTCGCACATGGCACTGAGCATTTTGAGAAACGACTGGGTGTCAAATCACCGCTCACTTTTCGCCACGTTCTATGGTTGCGGCGCTTTCTGATTGAGCAGCGTGTGGACGTGATCGACATCCACTCAAGGATGCCTGGCTGGATCACTTTTGCCGCGTGGAAGAGTCTTCCCGTTTTAAGTCGACCAGCTTTCATTTCTACCGTTCACGGCCTGAATTCTGTCAATCTTTACAGCAGCATCATGTGCCGAGGCGAGCATGTAATTGCCGTTTCCAATTCGGTGCGTGACCATGTCCTCACGAATTACCCATTCGTGCCGACGGATCGTCTGCATGTAAATCATCGCGGAATCGACAGCAACACTTTCCCACGAGGCTTCCGATCAGACGCCATGTGGGAGGCCGATTTCTTCGAACAGTTTCCGCAGGCACAGAGTCAAAAACTTCTGACCATCATGGGTCGCATTTCACGAACGAAGGGCCATGAGAATTTTCTGAGGCTGCTGGCCGAGCTGCGAAAACGCGGCCGTAAGGTGCACGGATTGATTGTGGGCGATTTGAATGCTCGCACTCAGGCTTATAGCGACGAGCTTCGGAAAATCGCGGCTTCGCTTAAAGTCCTTGATCATGTCACTTTCACCGGGCATCGATCAGACGTCCGCGAGATCTACTCGGTCTCGTCGATCGTATTCTCTCTATCGTTGAAGCCGGAGTCCTTTGGGCGTACGGTGGCCGAGTCGCTTTCGATCGGAACGCCGGTTGTTGGCTACAGCCACGGCGGAGTTGCGGAAATACTCGCCGCGCAATTTCCTGAAGGCGCAGTAACGTTGAGAGACGATTTGGAGCTGACCCAAACGGTCGAACGAATTCTGACGTCTTCGACAGCACCTGCCCCAAAACCAAATGCGTTTGCCCGCACTGTGATGTTGCAAAAGTCGATGGAGCTGTACGAAGAAGCCGCAAAATCAAAACGCGTCCTGTCATCCCAAACGCCGAATTCAGAATCGCTCATGAAACAATCTCACCGCTGATCATTAATCACCAGCGAGAGATTGCGCAGCGTTACCCAGCGTCACCAATGACATTCGGAGTTTCACAGAGTCTTGATTTCCTGGAGCATGATTGCGTTTTCATCAGTAGCGAACCACACTGCTGTCTCCTCATCAGAGTAACCGGGAGAAGCTTTATGACATGGGCCAAACGTACTGCAGTTCAACTGTCTTGTCTGTTGCTGATTTTAAGCAACTTAGTTGCGCAGGAACAAATTCAGATCGGCTTAGCGGAGACCGATATCACGCCTCCCATTGGATTTCCGATGGCCGGATATTTTCATGAGCGGCTGGCAGAAGGTGAAGTCGATCCGCTGAAGGCAAAGTGCATCGTCTTTCGCAGTGAGACGCAGCAGGCGGCGCTGGTGGTTTGTGACCTGATTGCTGCTTCGGCAGATTTTTCCATCGAAGTGAAACGACTGGCGTCTGAGCAGACCGGAATTCCGGCTTCCAATATCATTGTGTCGGCCACGCATTCTCACACAGCCCCCGACTACACAAAATCCATGTACGCCTACCTGCGAAGTCCGGCAGGGGCGGCTCCCGCCAATGAAACTGCTGCGTTTCGCAGCAAGTACATCGCTTTGCTGATTGAGCACACCGTTGCAGCGATCGTAAAAGCCAGCACGAATGCCAAACCAGCAAAGCTGGAATCCGGCTGGGCCGAGCAGCAGACTCCTGTCGCATTCAATCGCCGCTTCGTGCAGAAGGATGGCAGCGTTCGGACATGGGTCGGCCTTGAACATTCAGGCTCCGTTCGTTCCGCTGGCCCGATTGATCCAGAAATCGGGATGCTGCTGGTACGTGATGACGCGGGCGAGCCTGTCGGACTCGTGAGTAATTTTGCACTCCATCTGGACACATTGAGCGGTCAGAAATGGAGCGCTGATTATCCGTACTACATCGCGCAGTCTGTTCAGAAGGCGCTCGGGCCAGATGTTGTTTCATTGTTTGGCACCGGCTGCTGTGGTGACATCAATCATGTTAACCCGCGAGGCACAGAACGCAATAAGACAGACTTCATTGGAAACTCCCTCGGCGAAACAATCACCACTGGCTTGTCGCATTTGTCCGCGATTGAAGACACTCATCTGGAAGTGCGATCCGGGACTGTGCAGCTGCCGATTGAAGAATCCACAAAGGAAGATGTTGAGAAGGCCGTGAAGATTATGGCGGCCGCCAAAGCCGGCGAGGCCGTCGACTTTACGGACCACGTGACCGCGCACAAGAAATTGTTGATCGACCAGGTACGCAACAAGCCTCGGTTTGCGTCCCCGGAAGACGCAACTCTTGCACTTCTGAT
>QWOO01000249.1 GCA_003669615.1 Planctomycetota bacterium | reverse complement strand
TCCATATCGAAGAGAGACGGGCCCGATTTGTCCCCCGGCCCATTGGGGCCGACATATCGGTAACGCTGGTTCCGCACGGCGAATTGATAATCCTGGAATTGATCCGGGTCGGCACCGGTTGGCCAGCGACCGATGTGGGTAAACAGAAAACGGTCTTCCCAGCCCTTGAGCTTCCCTTCCAGCAAAGGGAGCAGGTTGCGGCCCTCGACTTGATTGTCTGGCAGCGCGGCACCTGTTAGCGCGGCGAGCGTCGGCAGGATGTCAATATGGGCGGCAATCCGGTCGATTTCGTTTCCCGGCTTGATCTTCCCCTTCCATCGAACAAAGCAGGGGACACGAACACCACCTTCGTCGGTTGTGCCCTTTAAGCCCTTTTGACCCGCGTTGTAGAACGGATAACCGGCAGCAAGTTCACGACCAGGTACTCCCGAACCCCCTCCCGTCATCCCGTTATCCGACATAAAGATGACCAGCGTATTCTCACTCAGTTTCCATTCGTCCAGTTTGGCGAAAAGACGGCCGAGATTCTCGTCAATGTTTTCGACCATCCCATAGAATCCCGCTTGTTCTTTGCCGAAACCGAGGTTGGTGAAACGCCGGGCGTTTTTCTCGGGTGCGATGAACGGACCGTGTGGAGCGTTGGTCGCGACATAGGCAAAGAACGGCTGGCGGGCATCCGCCTGTTGTTTGATCCAGCCCAGAGCGGCCGTGAAGAAGACATCGGTGCAAAAACCTTGGGTTTGTACAAAACGGCCGTTATGGCGGATGATCGGGTTCGTGTAAGTATTGTTCGGAGCGTCAGCACAAGAGCAGTCATAGGCCTGGCCGATCCCCCCCGCACCGTGAATAAACGTCTCGTCAAAGCCGCGCTGATCCGGTTGATACGCGTGCTCATCCCCGAGGTGCCATTTGCCAAAGATTCCCGAACGGTAGCCGACGGTCTTCAGCACCTGCGGCAAGATGGTCGCTTTCAGCGTCATTCGCTCCCGTTCCAAAATGGTATGGGTGATCCCGTTCTTTTCCGGATGGCGACCGGTCATGATGGCCGATCGTGTCGGTGAGCAGGTCGGTGCCACCAGGAAACGCCGGAATCGTGTGCTGCCATCGTGGAGCGCGTCCAAATGCGGCGTCTGCAGCCAGGGATGCCCATGTCGACCAATTGGTGGATACCCTTGATCGTCCGTGATCACCAGGATGATATTCGGCTTACTGCCAGCGAGTTGGGCACATACCGGTCTCGGTACGACGAATGGACTGCAGGCGACGAGCATCAGCAGCAGCAGCGATCGAGTAGTCATCATGACGAACATCTTCCGATGGGATTAATCGAGCGGGTTGCGATTTTTACCGTCAACGAGGGGATCTATCGAAGACCCTGGTATTCCCCGCAGAGGAACCAAGTGTCCCCTGCGACCGTACAAGCACTCAAGCAGAAATGCAACTTCGAGGTTGTGGGACAGGTGACCGCACCGGCGACAGCATGCCAGGAGGGTCCACAATCGTTTCGCACGAATTTCCAAAACTTTTCGAAATCCGCTTGAGAACGGTCGCTGAACTGCGCGTGAAGATCTGTATCATGCAAAAGGGTTCCCCCCTCGTGGGGACTTTGTTGTTGCCAGAGAGCGCTCTCTGGAAAACACTTCCTGCAGGAATTGGAGCAATTATGTCGCGGCTTATGCAGTGCGGTCTCATGTCATGGCTGATCCTGACGCAGACGATGTCTCTCGGTGTCACGGAATTGAGTGCCTCGGAAGTCGATGCCAAGGAAGGGACACAGACCAATCATCAAGCTCCTTTTCCGCCGCTTCGTGAATTCGACGAATTTCGGCAGTCGCGGGTGGTGGACAGGGTCAAACTGGCCCTGGCCGATCAAGTCCCCGCTCGCCCCCTGGGGACCGATTCGCCGCTGGTGGAATCGTATCTGCTGGAGGGAAAATTGGCCGAAGGGAATGCGGCGTTGACCGCTCGACTGCAAGCCAAACCGAATGATGATCAGGCACGGTTTGGCTTGGGAATGGTGCAATTTTTTCAGGGGTTCGAGCACCTGACAGCAGGCCTTTATCGTCATGGACTGCGAACCGAACGACTGGCTCGAAATTCCCTCCCCCAATTGTCAGCGACAATCCCCCAGAATCCCAATCCCCAGCCAATTTCCTATGCAGAGCTGCGGGTGATGCTGCAAAAATTTGTCGATGATCTGAATGCGGCGGAAGCCACTCTGGCCGCCATTCAAGCTCCCGATGTGAAACTGCCACTGCATGTGGGACTGATCCAATTGGATGCGACCGGTCAGGGGAAACTGGTTTCTGGAAAGATGATTCTGGTTCAGAATCGGTTCCCTTTTACGCCCGCTGACATTGATTCGTTCGTGGTTGGTTTCGATCGCGGCGATGTCTGCTGGCTGCGGGGGTACCTGCATCTGCTGGCGGCATGGGGCGAAGTTCTGTTGGCCGTGGATGGCCAGCAGATGTTTGAAACAGCGGGACATCTCTTTTTCGAAAATCCGGTGACACCCCATGCGTACCTCCTTGAAGAGCCGCGTGATCTCGAGGCGATCATGCGGTTCGATACCCGAATGATCTTCGATATCATCGCGTATTTACACGTGATGCGATTCCCGCTGAAAGAGCCTGAGCGGATGAAATTGTCGCTGCAACACCTGGAATCGGCAGTCGCCATGTCGCGAGAAATGTGGACATTCTATTTGCAGGAAACCGACGACGATCACGAATGGATTCCCAACCCGAAACAGACCGGCGTTCTGCAGCGGCAAGTCACTGAGCCGATGATTGCGACCTGGAAGGAAGTCCTTGACGAAGGGGACCTGGTGCTGAAAGGGGAACGACTCCTTCCGTTCTGGCGGGGGACACCTGCAAAAACGCGCGGGATCAATCTGCGCCGCGTGTTCACGGAACCAAAACCGCTGGACCCCTTTCTCTGGTTACAGGGGACCGCTGCCACGCCGTATCTGGAAAACGGAGTCATCAGCCGGTTCGCCGACCCCCAATTTGGCGCAAACCTGGAAAAAATCTTCGGCCCGCAACAATTCTGGGGCTTCGCCCTCTGGTTTAATTGACGGTGGAGCGACTGAGTTGAACGGGTACGATTGTTTCGGGGGAATTGCGGAACCTCGCCCGAGCCAATTGACGTGCTCGTGCCGTTGGGGGATGATCAGGCGTTCGGTTTCTGATGGATGTCCTTTGCAGATATTGGCGGATGAATGAGATTGCCTGAATCGCTTCGACCCGAGTTGCTGGCTCCTGCCGGAGATCGCGACTGTATGCGAGCCGCCGTCGAAAATGGTGCGGATGCGGTTTATTTCGGCCTGAATTGCGGTTTCAACGCTCGGGCTCGGGCCACCAACGTTTCCCCCGACGAACTGACCGAAACGATGCGCTTCCTGCATCATCGCGGTGTCAAAGGCTATATCACTCTCAACACTCTCGCTTTCACCAATGAACTGGCAGAAATCGAAGCGCTGGTCCGTGTCATTGCCGCCGCCGGTGTCGATGCGCTGCTCGTCCAGGATATCGGACTGCTGCGGCTGATCCGAACGATTTGTCCTGAACTGCCGCTGCATGCGTCAACTCAAATGACGCTGACGAGTGCCGAGTGTATCCAGGTGGCCGAAGAACTGGGGGTCGAACGCGTGGTCCTGGCGCGGGAGTTATCGCTGCGTGAGATCACCCGCTTGCGTCAGTCAACCTCGGTGGCACTCGAATGCTTCGTCCATGGGGCCTTGTGCGTCGCCTACTCCGGTCAGTGCCTCACCAGTGAATCGCTCGGGGGCCGCAGTGCCAACCGGGGTCAGTGTGCCCAAGCTTGTCGCTTACCCTATGACCTGATTTGTGACGGTGAAGACGTCGATCTCGGGGCCCAGAAATACCTGCTCAGTCCGCAGGATCTGGCCGCTTATGAACTGACTGCCGATCTGATTGCAGCGGGGATTTCTTCGTTCAAAATCGAAGGAAGACTGAAGACCCCCGAATACGTGGCCAATATCACCCGCCACTACCGCGAGGCGATTGATCTCGCCATGGCAGGGGAACCGGTCGAATTTTCACGGGACGAAGTCCGCGAGATGGAGCTCTCGTTTTCTCGTGGATTCTCGCCCGGATGGCTGCTCGGCGATGACCATAAAATGCTGGTCCCCGCAATCACCTCAGCCAAACGGGGGGTATTGCTGGGAACGATCTCGAAGCTGTTCCCCAATTCAGTGGAAATCCGCCTGGATGGACCTGTCAAACGCGGGGATGGCGTGGTGTTTGCCGGCAACCGGGAAGCGGATGACGAACAGGGGGGACGGATCTATGGTGTGCTGCAGCAGGGACGGCAACAGGAGCATCCCGTCAGTACGGGGTTGGTCGAGTTGGAATTCCAGCATGGCTCGATCGATTTTCAGCGGCTGCAATCGGGCCAGACCGTCTGGAAAACCGATGACCCACAACTGACGGCCAAGCTGAAAAAATCGTTTTCCGGTCCCGACCCCCTCCACAAACGCCCCCTGACCCTGAAGGTGCGAGCCGTCACGGGCGAACCGCTGGAAATCGAAGCCCTGGTGAAGCCCGCTGCTGGTAACGCGAATGCGGTCGGACTGCGGGAACGGGTCGTCTCGTCGGAACCCCTGGCACTCGCCCGAAAGCATGCGGTCACCGAAGACTTTTTTGTGGAACAACTGAGTCGCTTGGGAAACACCCCTTACGAGTTGGCGGGGCTGGAAGCGGAAATCGTTGGCGGGCCCATGATTCCGCTCAGCGTCTTATCCAAACTGCGGCAGGAATTGGTGGCTCGGCTGGATCAGGCCGCGATGCAGCCCACAACGCGAACATTGCATGCGGGCCTGGCACTTAACGAAATGAAATCGGGGATTGGGCTCCGCGTCCGACAGGATGCTGAACACGCTGTGACCCCACAGTTGAACTTGCTCTGCCGAACGCTCGCCCAAGTGACGGCAGTGGCCGAGGATCCTCGCCGCATCGCACATGCTGCCGGGATGATTTACGCCGATTTCCAGGATCTGCGTGAGTATCGCCAGGGGGTCGAGATCGCACATGCCGCGGGCCTGTCGATTTACCTCGCGCCACCCCGGATCCAGAAACCGGATGAGGCGGGGTTATTTCAGTCACTGCTGAAGTATGGTGCCGACGGAATGCTGGTGCGGAATCTAGCCGGGATGAGATTCTGTTCTGAGCGACAGATTCCGTTTGTGGCCGATTACTCGCTGAATGCCACCAACGAACTAACCGTGCAATATCTGATCGAACAAGGGGCGGAGCGCGCGACCGCCTCGTACGATCTGAATCGCGACCAACTGCTGGATCTGGTCGGCGCGGTTCCTCCCAAATGGCTGGAAGTGGTGATTCATCAGCACATGCCGATGTTCCACATGGAGCACTGTGTCTTCTGTGCGGTCCTGTCCCCCGGCACCAATAAGACCAATTGCGGGCGACCCTGTGATACGCATCTGGTTCAGTTGCGTGATCGGGTCGGAAGCGAGCATCCCCTCAAGGCGGATGTCGGCTGCCGGAATACGCTGTATAACGCCGTGCCGCAAAGTGCGGCAGAAGTCGTACCGCAATTGCTGGGACGAGGGGTCTGTGATCTGCGGATTGAGTTCCTGGACGAAACACCGACCGAGATGATCCGGATTCTCAATCTGTATCGAGACCTGTTGTCCGACCGTATTCCGGGGGAAGAAGTCTGGCGACGATTGAACGCCGCAAACCGCGTCGGGGTAACGCGTGGGACACTGGAAGAACGTCGCAATCCCCTAGCAATCTTATGAAGCGATCTTTTGCGGCAATCCCATCCAACCAGCCCAGCCGCCATCTCATGCAGAGGATCAGGGGTTGATCACAGCCAGGGGAAGTCGCTTCCGATCGCCTCGTTGTTGCAGTTCGTCGAGCAAGACTCCTAAATCGGGCTTCACGAAATTGTTGTACTTCACCTGACCACCAACTCGGACGACCAGACGCTTGTCAAAGTCAACCAGTTCTGGCGTCAGTCGTAGTGAAAAACTTTCCGCCAAAGCTTTGAGGACAATGGTATTTCCCGGAGTAATGCGGGCCTCGATTTCCATCGGAATCACTTTTTGAGCCGCTCCCGCTGGTGCGGGGAGAATATAATCACGGGGAAGACCCGTTGCGGTCAGCCAGAAGAATCGGTTGTCGGACTTACGGAGTGAGCGGACATCGATTTCCTTGGGAAGTGCGGGGCGGGAGTGATTAT
>QWOO01000224.1 GCA_003669615.1 Planctomycetota bacterium | reverse complement strand
GTTCTGATCGGTGTCCTGCGGCCGTCGTCGGGGACTGTCGAGATCGCTGGCTGCCGCATCCCCGCACAGTTGGAAAAGATCAAGCCGATCTTCGGCTACGTGCCGGACACGGAAAACCACATCGAGGAATTCACAGGCCGTCAGAATCTGGAATTGTTTGCGGATCTATACAGCGTCTCGCGTCACGTCGTGGACGAAATGCTGCTCCGCCTGGAACTGGACGAAGCCGCCGACGTCCTCGTGCGTGGCTACTCCAAGGGCATGCGGAAGAAACTGCTGCTTGCCCGCGAATTGCTGCACAGTCCGAAGATTCTTTACCTTGATGAGCCCACAGCAAATCTGGATTCACATTCCACGGAGCTGGTGCGTCGCATGTTACGCAGCCTGACGGAATCCGGCGTTACGGTGTTCGTGACGACTCACAACATGGAGGAAGTCGAAGAGATTTGTGATCGCGTGGCAATTTTGTCTCACGGGAAGCTGATCGAGTGTGACACCCCCGGAAGTTTGGTGGCACGGTATGCCGAACACAAAGTCGTCGTTCGCTACGAGAAAGACCAGCAGTCGTTTCGCGAAACATTGAACCTCGCTGAGGAATCCGAACGGACCCGGCTGGCCGAACTTGTGCAGCGCGGAAATTGTACCGGGATCCAGTCCCGTGACTTCAACTTTGACGATGTCTTTCGCAAACTCACCGGGCAGGAGTTCACTTGAAAATCCGCCCCCGTATGATCCGGATCCTGCTTCTACGCGAATGTCGGCGGCTGTGGAAGAATCCATCCGCCGTCATGCTGGTTGGCTTGCTGATTGCCATCTCGCTGCTGGTTGCGACCGGCGGCGCCGAACCAAAAAGCGAAATGCAATGCTGGGTGGTGTACTGGCAGGACAGCGACTGGATTGAGCAGTTGAAAATGAGGCGACCCGAGCGTGAGGAGATTCACATCGAGCCTGCCTCCCGCTTTCCCCGGACTGGCGAACACCTTGTTTATCCGAAAAACTCATGTGCGATTGAGATTAGACCCTCGGGAGTGGATTCTGATGCCGAAGCCGCCTCGGTCCGAATCACCTATCGCTATCCGGGAAAAGACCCCAATGTTCTCATGCCCTACCTGTGCTGGTTCTGGCCTGCCTCGATCCACTATTTCGGAGACGCACCACCCTTTCTGCAGCAGACACTTCCGATCGGCGTTCCATTGCGGAGGGCTGTGACGCCTCTGGAAAATCTTCAGGATTCGTCGGTTGCCGACCTGGTGACCACTGAGATCGCGGCCACGGCATTGCTCTTTGTGGTTCAGTTTTTCACTTGTTGTCATCTGCTGGTCTCGCTGACCAGCCAGGACCGAGAGCGAGGCACACTGACCGCGCTCGCACTGACTCCTGTGAGCATCGCCGAAATCCTGACGGCCCGTTGCCTGTTTCACCTGACAATTTCAATGGGGGCCAGTAGCGCCGTTCTGGCAATTCTGCAGCCTTCGGCACTCGTGCAACCATTGCTGTGGATCGTTTTGGTGCTGACCAGTCTGGGGATGATGGCTATCGGCACAACAATCGCGACCTTGTCCAGAACACAAACGACCGCCGGGCTGCTGACCCTTTCCTACATGCTGGGAGTCGGGGTGGTGTTTTATTTGTCGACCCAATTCCCCGCGTTCGACTGGGTCAAGCTGGGAATGTTAGAACGCTACAGCCTGCCGCTGGTCTATCTGAATTTGAAATTACCGCTCAGCATCACCCGCGCACCTGGGCTCATACCCCTGCTGCTCCTCAGCATGACCTGGCTCACAGTGGCCGCGCTACTGTTCCGGCGCTTTGGCTGGCGATGACATCGCCAACGATGTTTTGTCGGCGACCTTCTCCCCCTCGATTTCGGGGGAGAAGGAACTGGGTCGCGCAACTTCAAAACCCTGCCGCGCACTCCGCCCGCAACCCAGAAGCGAAGGGCATGAAAGAACTCTTCACCAGGGATTTCACAGATGAACACGCTGCGACTCATTCGCCGATTTCACAGATGAACGCACAGCGACTCATTCGCGCACTCCGCGTCATCCATGTCCAAATGCAGCAGTCAACCACGACGCTTTAACAGCCCGGAACTGTCCCGCCATCATGGCGTCGGAACGACATGCAGAGCAGCAGCGTCGCTGTCAGCAAACTGATCGTCGCGCCAGCCGACAGGCCGGGTGGCCAAAATTGGAATTGCACGGTGTGTTTTCCCGGCGGCACCAGCACGGCACGGAATGCCATGTTTGCCCTCAGGATCCCCACGGATGCGCCGTCGACAGTTGCCGTCCAGCCAGGAGACCACGCATCACTGAGTACGAGATAGCCTGGTGCCGTGGCATCTACCTGGATGACGACTTCGTTCGGCGTGTATCGCTCGATGGTGGACTCCCGCGGTTCGGCCCGGGGACCGTCAGGCAGCACATCCTTCAGCAGCAGCACTTCCTCACGAAAATTGCACCGCGCAAGCGCTGCAGTACTGTCCTCTCCCGCTTTGAGAGTCGTTGCCTGACCGACCACCATCGCGCGTGGCAATGGAGAGGTATTCTCCCAGACCTCATAGTTCGTCATTTCGGCTTTGCCGTCGCGCAGCGTCAGAAACGGTGGTTGGATACCGCTGGCAACACGTTTCCAGCCGGCCGGTATTTCCTGCTCGTCGATTCCCTGCTCGTCTGAAGTGATCACCGCCCAGCGGACCCCCAGCATGTCGATCACCGGTTTGCTGAAATCATTGAGATTGATTGGCGCAAACCCGAACAAACTGTCACTAAAATTTGGCGTTTCGGGCAATGCCGACCGGAACGCCGCGACATACGGCAACAGGCACACAGGTTCATAACCCTGAACCTTCCGGATATTCCCGTGCGCGGCTTCCTGGTCGCTCAGCACGTGCTGTTGGACCAAGGTGCGGAACAGCCCCTCATGCAGTCCAGGCACATCCGAAAGCGATCCTCCACTCCGCAACACACCGGGCGGTGCGGTTCTCAGCACCTGGTGAGCATGGAGGCTCGTTTCCAGCAACGCCAGTGCGACGACAGCACAGAGAATCGGTGTCCGTCTTTTTCTCGCGAGGCTTGCGCTACAGATCAGACTCAGCCCTGCCGTGAGCCACGCCCATGTTTTCCAATTCCCAGGTAGGGACCATGTCTTCAGCGAAAGCGTGAAAGCAGATAGCGACGTTTCAGCAGACACCGTCGGCAACGCCGATGGTCTGTCCCGGAGGAAGGCAGCCAGCATCAGCCCGGCCGTTATCAGCGCCAGTCCGGCGAGAAGTTTCGGCAGCAGCGCCTGACCCGGTCGGATCCGTTCGTTGTTCCCGGCGATTACGTCGATCCCAATGCCCGCCAGCATGGCGACTGCAAAGGCAGCAAAGAACAGCATACGCGAGGGGATGCGAAACATGGCGACCCCAGGGAGGAATCGATGACAGAGTTCATAGACCGCGCTGCCAGCTCCGAACGCAAACGCCAAAGCGAAGATCCACAACATCGCGAATAGTCTTGTGGCTCGTTTTCGTTCTGTGAACCGGTCCCCAACGCCCCAGTCCCCATCGCCCCAGTCCCCAACGCCGTTAAGGATTTCGAGCGGGCCAGAACCAGCTAATAACCCCCTCATCTCGCCTCCGGCCACTTTCTCTCCCTTGCCAGGGGGAGCAGGGACTTCGAGAAGACCGCGGATGACATGACGATAAATTCTTAACGGCGTTGCCCAATTCCGCGGTGCCTGTTGTCCCTGATCAGGACACTCCTCCCGGGGCTGCTGACGCGATTTGAAACCGAGAGTGATCCCAATCACCGCCAGCAGCGAGGGAACCAATCCGAAATAGCAAACCGACTCCCAATAGAAGTCAGTGGCCTGAGCATTTAACGGCTGGGATGGATGGCCCAAAACAAACGGATCAAGCAGTTGCCACAGATTCGACAGTCGCAATCCGGCAGCGTCCGCGTCCTCCACGCTGAGCCGACCACTCCGATTCGTGAGTCGCGTGTAATACCATGCCGGCATGAGGTCAACGGCAACCAAACCCAGGGTTCCGATGCCGCTCAGCAGCCATTGCTGCAGAAGACAGCGAGCATCGTCCTGACGTTCCATTGCCGCAAGCCTGACGATTTCCGCGATCGTCAGAAAAGTCAGAATCAGGCCAAGATAAGCGACTTCCTGTGCGTGGCCGCAAAAGAAACACATCGCCATCACAAGTGCCATGACCACAACACTGCCACGGCGCCGCTGCTTCAGTCTCTCCCACGCCAGAAACGCCCACGGAATCCAGCTAATGGCGCAGATTTGATTGTAGTGTCCTTCACCTGTCTGTGCGACGAGGAACGGTGCACTGAGGAAAATGATTCCGGCAGCCACCGATCCGATGACGGAAAGACCATACCGGCGCGATAACACGACAGTCCCGAAGCCGGCCCAGAAATGGTGCAGGACCAGCATCCAACTGATCATCGTGCCGGGCTTCAGAAACAGGAAAATGCTGTTCGGCGGATAAAACAGACCAGACTGGGGATTGCCCGTGAAAGGTGTGCCTGCCAGAACAAACGGATTCCACAGCGGCAATTGTCCGAATTGTGACCAGGCAATTCCCGGATACGCTTTCGAAGACAGAAAGTAAGCCGTGATATCGTTGAATCCGTTCCGCTGACAGCCCACCAGAAGATCGCCGGGATGCAGCACAAGCTGATGAAAACAACAGGCTGTAGCAAGTGCGACCACCGCGCCTGCCAAAAACAGCTTCTTGTTGATGAATTTGGACACGCTCATTCGGTCTCTCAGAAAATACCTCTGGTCTGGATTGTGTCAATCAGGAGTGTCGAGTTTGCGCAAAGCGATTTCAGGCGGCAACACCCGACACCTCCCTTTCCCAGCACGACGTCTGAAAATCTCCCTCGCACATTCTTGCGTGAGACACCTCCTGCTGGCCACACTGCGCCGAAACGCGGAACTCTGAACGTTTCCCACACCCCCCCGGGGAGCTGCCGCGACGACGCAAAACACGTCCCCGCAGGAAGCGCAAAGAAAATTGCCGGACACCGAGGTAACTGCTGCGTTATGGCACAGGAGATGCCAAATAGTTCACTTTCACCGCATCGAATCATCTCGTGGTACGGGACCAGTTGAGTCCATGCAACTGCGGTCTCCGGCTTGCTGCGTGTTTGTTCGTCTCTCTGAACAGAGTTCTAATGAATTGTCAACATTTTGAAACATGCTGCCGACTCTGGAATGACGAATCCGGTTTCGTATCGGCAACCGAAATTCTGATCATGACGACGATTCTGGGTCTGGGGATGGTTGTCGGTTTGCAAACGGTGCGCGATGCCATGATTCAGGAACTGGGCGACGTGGCCGTGGCTCTTGATCATCTCGATCAATCGTATAGCTTCACCGTAGGTACAGTGTCGAGCCAGTACATAGACACAATTACGCTCCAGGATCCAGCCGGTGCTCCACCTGCGTGCATCGGGGTCTGCCTTGCAGCAACCGGGGAATAGACGAAGCTGTTTCCCGGATTCATGACGCCGTCAATCCCCCACGGCGACTCTGGAATTGAGGCCTCCTGTGCCTTGAGTCTGACCCATTAAGGGTTGCCTTTCAGAGGCACCGCGACGGCAATTCGCGATGCACCCCCCGTGACGCGTCCCTGTCTGAGCATTCGCTGCTGCCGCCGTGGGCTTTTCTCGAATGCTGCCCCGCGTTGAAGACGCCCGCAGCGAACGCTGCGAAGGAATTATCGCCGTGTTTTCCAGCGAATTCGCGCGGTCCCTGCTCCCCTGGGGACCGTCGTCTTCGCGTACGCTACCGCGTGGGGCAAGCTGGCAGCTTACTCCATGACTAAAACGACAGTCCTCTCGGCAGAGGGAGAAGGTGGACGTCAGGCCGGATGAGTGGGCATTCGCAAATTCTGACGCTTGCAATCCTGCAGCGCGCAATCTCAAACGTTGCCCTGCCTTAGTGTTAACTAGCGTTAACAGGTTTGCGCGCGATGTCTCTTATTGGATACACCATGTACTGTAAACACAGGAAATGTAGTCAATATGGGGTAATCACTGTGGTGTACAGGCGCCCTGATTTCAAACGTTTACAACAGTGTTAACGATTATTTACAGGTTCGGCGCTAAGGCTGCTGAGTAATCATCCGGATGCAATCCAAATCCGTCAGGATGACCGATGCATGAACTTTTTCTGAAACTGTTGTAACCATGAATTCAGTTGGGGTGATCAAATGCTAATTGTAAATAGACTTT
>QWOO01000219.1 GCA_003669615.1 Planctomycetota bacterium | reverse complement strand
GACTGCAGATCAGATTTTTGAAGAGCACTGGCCTGAATCGATTCCTCAATCGCAACCAGCAAATTCTGAATGACAAACTCACCAATCGCGATGCGCCCGCGTCCATCGACGGCGTTCTGCAAATACGCTGTAATTTTGGACAAAGACCGAGCAACACCCGCGTTCAGATCCCTCCGAATCTCTTCAATCACGGTCGCGATCGCACTCTTCAGTGATGACGAGGTGTTTTCCTGACTGATCAAACTGGCAACCAGTCCGGGGACGTCGTCCGTCGCAGTGGATGGTCCCAGACGACTCCAGATACCGGACGCGTACTCGTCGACCCGCCGAGTTCGCTCGGCATTAAGAAGGCGGGGCATAAGTTCCACGATCGCATCACGGTTCAATGCAAGATCATGGATAAGAGTGGAAATGCCAGCCACGACGGGAGCAGAGACTGCTGCATCTGTCGCAGATTTTGCACTCACCCACCGCTGCAGCATTTGAGCGGCCAGCAGGTTAGACTCAGCATTGGCAACGTCCCACGTCTCACAGTTCACATTCGCAAGACCAAATGTGCGAAGTTGAAAACTGGAAGGTGATTCGTTGACGGAATCTTCCGCAATTCTCCACGAATCCATTTCGAGACGCGCTGGAGTGATTGTCCGCAATGCGAGATAATCAGAGACCCGAGACAGTCCGCTTTGAAATTCCACATGACTCAAATCGTCACCCAGATGGACGAAGACAGCGTCGTCCATTGGCATCGACGGTGAAGCGCTGTCTCCAGAGCGGTTTCTCAGGAAGGCACTTTGCACCCCGGGAAGACTGAAGTGATTGAGTTCCTGAAGGAAGCTGATCGTGTTGGCGTCCTGCATGTCAGCCAGCTGTCCCGAAGTCCCCGTTCCATGCAGCATAATGGCTGTTACGTTACAGGGCGGCAGTCTGCGTTCTGCCAGAACTGCTCGAAGCAAGGCGGCGGTATCCAGTAAAGATCCACTGCAGGTGCCTCCGGAGATTGAGCCAACGATTACAAAATCAAGTCCATCGCGAGTGAACGGAAGCTGTGTCTGATCCTTCGAAGCCTGAGCCGCATCCGCATGAAAAATCTGATTGATTCCCTTCTGGAACTTCGCTCGAATCTGTTCCTGGTGATCGATAAATGCCAGCCGTCCCAGCGGACGCATCCCTTCCACTTTTCCTGAGCGAGGAATATTGAACAGCCAGCGGCGGCTGAGCCAGTTCAAATGATCACCGGGAGTCTTTCGGTATTCGTGTGAGGTCTTAAGTGGAATGTTGACCGTTGCCAAAGTCGTGCCGGACGACGAAGCCTGAACCGCCACAGCGGCTCGAAGAGTTTCTATGTCAGCATCGATACACAAAAAGTGCAGGGCAGGCACCGTGAGATCCGGATACTGCTTCTGAAGCCGATCACGAAGGTGCGAAATTATCTCCATCCCCATTCCGCCAATGGCGATGAACATTGTGGGACGCACGGTCCATTCCAGCCCCTGCGTTCCTGGCGGCCGCAACGGCGTTGCCGGTGGCAACAGTTGAGACCTGCTGAGCCCGGCCGTCCCCGCTTCAACGAATTCCGTAAGCGGGCTTGAGGGGACCGGTTCTGCCGGTTCAGTGACGCGAGGCAGTGACGAATTGCTAAAGCGGCGCCGTGACAATTCGTCAATGAACTGGCGACAGCTTGGAAAACGCGTGCGAGGATTCTTCGATAGAGCGCGAGCGACCACAGAACGGTCTGATGGATGCAGCGAACTCAGATCCGGCGCCATTTTCAGGTGCTGAGACGTCAGTTGGGCAGCCGATCGTCCGTTAAAAGGAGGCACTCCCGTTAACATCATCTGGTAGACAATGGCGAGACTATACTGGTCACTGCCGCGTTCGGGTCGTCCGTCGAAAAGTTCCGGCGGGGCGTATAATGGAGTAAAACCATTGACCAGAGAATGACCGGCTGCGGACAGACTTTTCGTCAATCCAAAGTCGCCGACTTTGGCATGAGTCCCCTGGAGCAGCAGATTATCCGGCTTAACGTCCAGATGCTGCAACTCATGCTGTTCTGCCATAAAGTCCAGCGCATCGGCAGCGTCTCGCAGATAGCCGATCAGCTCATCGCGAGGAATTCCCTTATGGCCGGATGCCACGATTTCCTTGAATCGATCTTCCAGACTTCGATCTGCCAGTTCGGTGACAATCACCACACGGCTGTCGATTACTTCGACGCGTTCCACGGACAGCAGAAACGGATGGCGCAGCTCGCGAATACGATTGAGCGATCTCAATTCCGTTTCAGCCTGAGGCCCGCTGAGATTTCCGAACAGGATCTTAACCGCCTTCGGAAATCCACCAGGGCCTATCGCCTTCCAAACTTCGCCGAAACCGCCGACACCAATTCGTTCCTGCAGACGGTACCCGGCAATTTCCGTCAGGTTAATTGATGAAGTAGATGGATGAGCGGCCACATCGGCTAACAGGGCCGTAGACTGAACTTCTGTCTTAAGCATTGGAAAGGCTCCTTTCAGCGACACATCGGCTGAGCGATCTCGAATGAGGCGTTCAGTGGACGCGTAGGAACACGCGTAAAAAAGCACTCGGAAACGACGTCAAAGTACTCTGGCAGCATTTCAAACTGCAATCCGCGATACAAACAGTAACTGCGGACCTGCAGCAGGAGGTCTCGTGCATGACAGCGGCGCATCGGTCGCTTTTCTGCGCGGTACCACTTGTTCATCAAATGCTCAACCGCTTCAGGGTCATAATTGCAGCCCAGCTTTTCGGCGGAAATTTGAAACAGACGATGGAACTCCTGTTCCTCCGGGTCTTCAACTTCAATGCGATAGGGAATTCGTCGCAGGAAAGCTTCATCGACAAGATCGGCCGGATCGAGATTGGTCGAGAAGATGATCAACTGCTGGAACGGAACCTGAATCTTTTTACCCGTCGCAAGAGTCAGATAGTCGTGTTTGTTTTCCAGCGGAATGATCCAGCGATTCAACAATTGCTCCGGCTTGACTCGCTGACGCCCAAAGTCGTCAATCAACAAACAACCGCAATTGCTCTTCATCTGAAGAGGAGCTTCGCTGATATTGCTTGTGGAGTCGTGACGAATTTCCAGACTGTCCAGGGTCAGTTCTCCGCCGACAATCACGGTCGGACGTCGGATGCGAACCCACCGCCGGTCATAGGCCAGTCGATCTTCAGGCTGCTGTGCTTCATGATGATAGGCCGGATCAAACAGCGTAATGATTTCTCTGCCATCCATGATCGCATACGGAATCCAGATCTCCTGTCCGAAGCAACTGGTCAGGCATCGCGCCAGCGTGGACTTGCCATTCCCCGGAGCCCCGTACAGAAACAGACCGCTGCCCGAATTGATAGCAGGGCCCAGCATGTCCATAAGTGCTTCAGAGACAGACACGTTATAAAATGCGTCGTCCAGCTCCTCTCGACGCACTGGCTGATCACAAATCGCCTGAGCTTCGACAGAGATCACATAGTCAGCCAGCGGCACTGGTGCCGGCCCAACGTAGGCACATTCGGCATGGAACACTTCGGCGCGACGACGCCCTTCATCGGTCAGGCCAAACATGTAGTCGTTCATGCTGGCGCTGCCGCAATGAATCACCATTCGGCGATTCTTCAGGCGATCCATCAGCCCTTCGATCATGCGAAACGGAATGCACAGTTCGCCGGCAATTGTCCTTCCGGACAGGTTGCCTGAAGAACGAAGCAGGCGACAAACCATCGCTTCCAGAAACGGCTCTGTGAGTCCGAGTTCATGAAACGATGCAGGGTCGGAGGGCCAAAAGCTCTCGCCAGCCAACAATGCGGTCAGCAGCGCCGAGTCACTCGTTCTGCCTGGTGCGGGTCGCGACATTTCCATGGGTTAAGATTCTTCGTGGACGGTACTTGCCGGAGATTTAACCGAAAACAATGAGAGTCATTTCAGATCTTTGACTAAGCGTTGATCCAATGACTGGCCGCTTCGGCTCTACCAAACAGATATCCCTGAGCCAGCTCAAATCCGAGATCAAAACACACGGAAGCTTCATCAACGGTTTCCACACCTTCCGCCAGTGGAACGACGTTGAGGTCTTTCACAATTCTGATCAGCGATTGAATAGTGGCGCGATGCTGAGCTGTCGTGAACGGCAGACCCTGCACAAATTTCATGTCAAACTTCAATACATCCGGAGGAACTTCAAATAGTTCTTTCAGCCGTGCCTGACCGGAACCAAAATCGTCGTAGGCCAGTCCGATCTTCAGATCCGAAGTCGCTTTCCGAATGTCCCGCAGCAGGGCGCTTGAAGCCACTGCTCCTTCATGCACTTCCAGAACGATTTGCATCGTGGGAAATTCAGCTCGCAGCTGTTCCAGTGAGCTGAACAGTTCCAGTCCCACCATTTCCGAAGGATGAGTATTCAAATAAAACTGAGTCGACGGCAACGTTTCGCCAATGCGCAAGCCCTCGGTACGGCAGACCTGGCTGAGTTCTACTTCCACGTTCTTTGTGGCAGCCACACGGAACATTTTGTCAGGAGTTTCCAGCCCCAGCAGATAACTGCGGGACAGAACTTCGAAGCCTACGCGGGAAGTGTCACTCAGTTTAACAATCGGCTGAAAATAGGGTCGCAGCGCCGGGCGACGCAGCAGCTTTTCAAATTGAAGATGGGCGAGTGCTTCCGAAGACACGTCGGCGGTGACGGTCGAACTGGTGCATTCGTCCGTCGAAGACTGCAATGTGAACATCACGCTGCCGAAATGAAGCACGTCGCCGGAACGCAGTCCTGTCAGATGCTGTATACGGCGACCATTCAGTAGAGTTCCATTTGTGCTGTTAAGATCTCGCACAAAAAGATCTCTGTTGATCGTCAGTACTTCCGCGTGGCGTCCGGAAACTGTGGGGTCGCAGAGACAAAGATTGCTCGACGGATGCCGACCAACGGCAAACGATGGCCCCACAACATTGACTCGATGATTCGAATTATTATCAGTGGTACTGCGAACAAGTACCCAGAGGCCTTCCGGCAGTGCCGCGCCTATCGATTCTGCGCCAAGGCCCGAGGAGCAACCTGCTGTTGAGGATAAGCGACTGTCAGTCTGGATATCTGTCATGTTCATATCTGTCTGTCCTGAATAGTGTCGGCGTTGGTGCCGTCCTGATTCGCGATGAAGACAATCTCAAACATGAACTGATCGAGGATGTCTTATGGCAACATTAGCTCACGACGAATCTCCGGACCGTCAATCGTCACAATTCGGTTTAATTCGAGGTAACGATTAAGCGTTTTGGGAGATGTAATCTGCTGGCAATCAGGTACATCCTCAACGCGTACCTGCCAATCCCTGGGCACAGTCGGCAAAAAACGGAAAGGCGTTACGTCCGGCTTTTCGGCAAACGCGGCGAATTCATTCCAAGTGGATCGACTCAGCGAAGTTGCGACACACAACAAAAACCGCGGCTGTGTGCGCGAGCAATCGTCGGCAGACAGTTCGCCTGTTTTGAATCCCCGTTCATTTGCGAATAGACTGCAGGAAATGCGTTCTCCGGGAAAGAGGGAGGACCGTACCATCCTCATGAGTTTCCTCAGGAATGATCCCATGATCTCGACAAGTATCTGGGCCGCACACGCACAGGCGCGATCCGTCACTGTGCGTCACATCTTAATACTTTCTGCAGCACTGCTATTGGGTGTCGACACGTCCGGTCAGGCTCAGCCGACAGAAACAGAAACTGACATCGTCGTCTATGGCGGCACGTCGGCAGGAATCGCGGCGGCGATTCAGGTATCACGCATGGGACATACGGTCGTGCTGGTCGAACCGAGCGGTCACATCGGTGGACTCACGAGCGGAGGTCTGGGGTTTACTGACAGCGGCGACAAGCGAGTCATCGGCGGGATCTCGCGCGAGTTCTATCAGCGAATCCACAAGCACTATGACAACTCGGACGCGTGGACCCACGAAAAATCTTCGGACTACGCTCGGTACCGTTCGTCCGAAGATGCGATGTGGACATTCGAGCCGAAGGTTGCGGAAGCCGTCTTTCAGCAAATGCTGAAGGAAGCCAACGTCGAAGTCTTTATGAAAGAGCGACTCAACCGCACGGCCGGAGTTTCATTCAAAAACGGTCAGATTGAATCCATCCTGCTGGAATCCGGTAAACGTCTGACGGCTCGGCAGTTTATCGACGCCACGTACGAAGGCGATCTGATGGCGGCTGCGAATGTGAAGTACACGGTGGGCCGAGAATTTAATGCACAATACGGCGAACTTCTGAACGGCAATCAGGTAAAGGCCAACACGCATAATCAT
>QWOO01000347.1 GCA_003669615.1 Planctomycetota bacterium | reverse complement strand
TGAGAGAACGAGTGGGGAATTGGGCAACAGAATTTGTGTTAGCCAGGATCCGTAAGCCACCTGACAGGACCACGCAGAAACGTCATCTCGTTTCCGAAAACTCAGGCCAATTGCGGCGGACGCTCGAGCCGAACGCTGTGAGGAGACTTCCCATCGAGTTCGGATCTCGGCTCGACGCCGACCCAAATCTCTTCGGTCACCGCAATGCGTTGACAATCGAGACAAAGATCCTTGAGGGGCGAGCAAATTGAAAAGGGCTGTGGCTGGTCCATGGGGATCACCGGAGCCTGATGACAACCGGGGCCGGAACATTCACGGGGTTTGCGAGGATTCTCGAGAGGAATCAAGGTTAAGTCCGTTGGACTCGTTTCGTGAGCTGGAACCAGAAAACCTTTCTCGGCCCCCATACCATGCAAATAATCGCCGCAGGAAGCCGCTGCGACGTTCAACGTCTGGCTGAAACAGATCACAAGCACGAAACGGACGATCCAACAGGGCGTAACGAAACGGAGGAACGGACCGGACAGGAACCGACCAAGAGACAGTGAGACTCGATCTGGTAACGGGAAACGCATTTCGTCAACTTCAGGAAAAGCAACAATCACCCTGCTGACCCTACGTAATGTAGGCGACGATCGTTGGATCCGCAAATAATTCCTCGCTGAACCGACTCTTATTGCCAGATGAGCATGCCTCAAACGGTAAAAAACGGGGGGCAGGGTTCTCGATTCCCGCGCCGAATGACGACGGGAACGAAACAACACGGAAGGAAAACCAGTGAATTGGTTTCCCCCTCCGTGTTGAAGCAAATCGGGCGGAGATCAACCGGCCCGAGAATCAACGTCAAGCGCCAATTGGAGTTGAGTTGGGGATTGGTGGCAGGGTTCCCGGTTCCGCCCCGGATTCGTCGTCAAATTCATCGTCGAGGGGAATCGGTGATGCGGGAACCCCAGCCCCCGAGGGAGCAGGGGGAAGCGAATTGGTACGACTTCCAGGCTGGGAGATCATGTTGGGTGTCGAAGTTACGCCGGGAGGACACGAATTCGCGGCACCGTAAGCACCATTCTGGTATCCAGAGTACCCACCGAACTGGCCTCCTCCCGCATATCCCGCTGGTCCAATCCCATTCCCATTGCTGAACCGCGAGGCGGAGACAGCGGGATTGGTTGTGTGCCATTGAGCAGGAATTGGGCGAGGAGGGAGACGATTCGGCATCGGTTGCCAGAACGGAACATGCTGATAACGATAGCCAAGCTGTGTGGTATCGGTCGGTTGATAGACCATCGGTGCCTGTGACTGGCTGTAGTCAGCACCGGCTCCGTACCAGTTCGCAGGAAAATAATGGTTGTACTCAATGCCACGCCGATGCAGTGGATATTTTGCAGGTGGCGAGTAGCCATAGTCTGGCGAACGTTTGCAGTAATATTCGCCAAATTTGCCTTGGAAACATCCACCAGGACAGTTGCCTGTTGGGCAGCCTCCCGTTGGACAATTGCCCGTCGGGCAGTTGCCGTGAGCGACTGGGCCTGCAGGAGGGCAATTCCCGGTCGGGCAGTGACCATCGTTGTAGCCAGTGTGATGGCCTCCGATCTGCTGAATCGTTTGGCCACTCGCCGTCCGGACGGCCGTTTGAGGTCGTCCATCGAAGATCCGAACGATGCCGACGGAATTCGCTCCTTGCTGGGCGAAACCATCCACCGACGAACCTAAGACCAGCAAAAGAGCGGTTGTCATTAATCCGGTTGATTTCGTGAAACTCATCTCAATTCCCTTTTGGTCGCCGATCGGAAAGTCTCCGCGGCAGAAGCGGTTCAGAAGGGCCGCTCACCGCGGCGATTGTAAATCCGTTGACATCACGCAATTTAGTAAGCAGGATGCGAAACTGGGACAAGGCGGCTTGAGGGAATCCCCGAGCTGTATTCATAGGTATGTCCGACAACCGGAGCAAGTGGCACGGAAACAGGGATTCCATAACCCTGTGCCGCCCAGACCTGTCCATCTCGTGCATCGTTATGGTAAGGATTCACGGGGTAGACTCGCGAATAGTGGCCGACCCAAGGAAGGCCCGATCCGTCACCACCAGTCGGAATAAAGTAGCCAAACTTGCACTTGAAGTAGTCAATCATCGCTTGCCCGGAGGTATCGTGACGATACATCGACGGGTGTCCGGTACTTCGTCCGTACGCGCGTTCCAGTCCTTGGGTATGAGCACGGGCACGGCGATGAAAGTCAGATCCCCAGGCCTTGTTCCCCCGTGAACCCGAATCTTGCCAATCCTGGCCACTGAAAATTCCATTTCCCAACTGGGATCCGGTTTCTGTTCGACCAATCGGGCCGGTCACCAGGTAATCATTCACCCCATTGCCAATGCCCGCCATTGAACCCGCTCCCCGACCTGCATCGAGGCCGGAATTCTGGCCATAACCGCGGCCATAACCTTGATTGGCAGTCCCCTGCCCGTATCCCTGGCTCGCAGCACCTTGACCGTAACCGTGGCCGGTTGCACCTTGGCCGTAACCTTGGCCCATTCCCTCGCCGATTCCGGCACCGTTCCCCCCCTGACCCTGACCATAATTGGTACAGCTTCCGTTGGGATGACCGCTTCCATAGCCAGGTGGACTGGCAACCGTATTACAATTGCCTTCCATGAAGGCACTCACAGGAATCACCTGCGAGCTCGTCGAATCTTGCGTTCGTGGACGGGAAATCCGCACAACTCCCGCAGGCCCTGAGTCCTGGGCAATCAGAGATCCCGTGAGTCCGGCCGTAAGGCCCGCGACGAGGGCGCTCCGTATAACTCGTTTCCATAGCGACTTCATATCAGAATTCCTTCCGTTCACATCGGATGGGCAAGGCTCGACGGGTACTGATCTGGAACTGACAACAGAACAAGATCCGAATTCATTCATCGAGTGCAGCGATTCTTCGCCGCCAGGAATGGGTTGATGCGTCCACAACACTCTTTAACGATGGGAATCAATTCAACGGGGATATCGATTCACCGAAACACCTGGCCACGGAGCCACTTGATCTCCACCAACTCGTTTTGCAAACGGAATTGAAGGAGGGTGACACCCGCACTCGGGGCCATTTCGCGTCCAGATGGCGGGTCCATGACCACGAATATAATTAAACCAGTCACGACAGTTTTCGTGCTCGGTATGAAGCACACCCACAGTTCGCAGCGGCCCGCGACCCTGCTGTGAATCCTGATAGATCCTCGCCGCGCGTTCATGTGCTCGATCTCGGACCGTCTCGCCACTGTCCTCTGCACAGTCTTGCAGCTCTGGCATCGACAGATAACTGACCGGAACCACCTCGGATGATCGCGTCACTGGCTTCGCCTGCGATTTCGGCTTCCACCGCGACGCAGGGAGCGGTTTTACGGGGCCAGGCTCCGCCGAATTCGCGAATTGAGGGACTGAGGCTCCCAGCAGCACCGCGATCAACGAAAGACTCAATCGGAATTTCCAGCAGCTCATGACTTTCCTCCAGTCAAACCCTTCGATTACGCAGATTTAACGCCAAGGTCCGTGCATGTAAGAAGTTGCTGGCGGATGCCAACCCGCTCCACTGAGGAGGCTGGGATATGAAGAACGATATTTCACTTGAACCATGGTCCCCTGCAGTTCCCATTTTTCATGAGAACGAACCCCGGTCGGTGTCAAAATCCAGCCACCCTTGACCCGGTGATAGAACGGAGGGTACATCGCTCGGTAAGTATGAGGATAAAGCATCTCATGCGGAGCCAGCGCTTGATTGGTGATCATGGTCGATCCCGACCAGATCGGAATATTCGGACGGGGAGTCGGGTACATGGCCGCCCCCATCTGAACATAACCCTCTTGCTGTTGTGGACCTGCTCCCTCCATTCCCGATCCGAGATTGGCGTCAATCGCCATCGGTGCAGGGCCGGAAGGCGCCGACCCCTGACGATTAGCAGAGGATTGCTGGATTCCGACTGGATCATAACGATCCGCAACTCGTGTCGGAATCGGCATTGCCCCCGACGAACGCGAGTTCGCATAGTGATCCTGCGCATGGATCGAAGGCAGCATCAGGGTGGACAAAACCACGGTCCAGGCGGCAGTCAGTTGACGATAAGACATCGAATCCCCTCCTTGGGTCGCCGACAGCAAGCTGTGCTGGGCGAGATTCCCGTTCATCCGACCCATTCGGACGATCGAACATGATTCAATTTCGGTTGATTCCTATCGCGGAAATGAGCCATTCCTGCCTTCAAAACCGGATCAGGCATATTTTTGCAAAGGTTTGTGATTTAACGGCTTAAGATCGGTTGCAGATTCTCCGCAGTCCGTGTAATTGATAGTTCCCGAAGACTTCGCTCAGGCGGAAAAGTCACCCTCATTTGTGCGACCGGACCAAAAACTGTCGCCGTCACGAGGCGTCAGAGGTTTTGCCACCGCCAAAGTCGACTTGAAGCGGGTTGGGTTGATGAAAATGGGGCCTGGAATGTATGACCACAGGAAAAAAGACCAATCGAGCTTGTGACTCATCGACAAACGGAGTTGAAATTGGCCAAACGCACACCCGCAAACGACAACGCTGACAAAGGTCCGGAAACCACCGATCGCATCGAATACGTGCTTCTCAGCCAAGAGACTCGTCGGCGTTATTTGAACTACGCCATGTCAGTCATCATGTCGCGAGCCCTTCCCGATGTTCGCGATGGCTTAAAACCCGTACAGCGCCGCATTCTCTACGCCATGTACGAGGATCTGCGGCTGACGGCTGACAGCAAAACGCTGAAATGTGCGAAAATTTCCGGTTCAACGATGGGTGATTACCATCCCCACGGGGAAGGTGCGATCTACGATGCGCTGGTCCGCATGGCCCAGAACTTTACCCTGCGCTACCCGCTGGTCTACGGTCAGGGAAATTTCGGTTCGATCATGGGACTTCCGGCAGCGGCATCCCGGTATACCGAAGCCAAAGTCACGAAACTGGCTGAACACCTGATTCAGGAGCTCAAGTTTCAGACGGTCGAGATGCGTCCGAACTATGATGGGCGTGAAACCGAACCTGTCGTACTTCCTGCCCGCTTTCCGAACCTGCTGGTGAACGGGGCCTCGGGGATCGCCGTCGGGATGGCGACCAATATGCCCCCCCATAACCTGGGCGAAGTCATTGCCGCCTGCATCCATCTGATCGAAAATCCCGAGGCCGAGACCAAGGATCTGCTCAAGCTAATCAAAGGGCCTGACTTCCCGTTGGGTGGCCGGATCGTTACCGATCGCAAAGATTTGCGCGCGATCTACGAAGAAGGCCGCGGTTCGATCAAAGTTCGCGGCGAATGGATGCTGGATAAAAGCAAAAAAGAGGGCAGTGACAGCCGGGTCATTATTTACTCGATCCCCTACGGCGTGGAATCGGGGCCGCTTGCCGCAGAAATTGGTGCCATCGTCAATTCGCGCAAGCTGCCACAGTTGCTCGATTCGAACGATGAAACCGATAACAAACATGACCTGCGGATTGTCCTCGATCTCAAGCCGGGCTCTGATCCGGAACCCGTGATGTCCTATCTGTTCAAGCACACCTCGCTGGAACAAAACTTTGGCTACAATGCGACCTGTTTGCTTCCCGACGATCAGGGAAGCATGGTTCCCGCCCGATTGGGACTGGTCCAGATCCTTAGGGAATTTCTGAAGTTCCGCCTGATCACGCTGCGCCGACGATTCGAGTATGACCTCAGGCAACTCGAACAGCGGATTCATTTGCTCGAAGGATTCGAGATCATTTTTAATGATCTGGATCGGGCGCTCAAAATCATTCGGAATAGCTCGGGAAAACGGGATGCCTGCGACAAGCTGCTGAAAGTCTTTCCCTTGCTCGACGAAGAGCAAACCATGTCGATTCTTGAAATGCAGCTTTACAAGATTTCGCAACTGGAAATCAATTCGATCGTCGGCGAACTGAATGAAAAGCGGACTGCTGCCGAAAAAATCCGCAAACTACTCGCCTCGGAAAAACGCCTGTGGGGGACCGTTCAGTCCGAACTGCAAGAGATCGCCACCGAATTTGCCGATAAACGCCGGACCGCGATCGGCAGCAGCGAAGAGATTGTCGAGTTTGATGCTTCGGTCTACATCGTGCGTGAAAACACCAATGTGGTCCTGACGCGTGAAGGATGGGGCAAACGTGTCGGACGATTGCAAAGCATCGAAACCACCCGTGTGCGAGAAGGGGATCGCGTCCTGGATGTCATCCCCGGCAGCACTGTCGATAATCTGATTGTCTTTGCCAGCGACGGAACCGCGTACACGCTGCCAATCGAAACGATACCGGTCTCATCGG
>QWOO01000004.1 GCA_003669615.1 Planctomycetota bacterium | reverse complement strand
TTATCGCGAATACAACTCCGCAAAAGCCTGACGGTACGGCAATTCGTTCTTCGGAAAGATCGCATCAAATGTTGAATCTTCCGCAGCCCCGCGCTGGAAGCGACGCTTTTCGAAGATCGGCATCGTGTGCCCAGTCATCTGTTCGATGCCACGTCGAACAACTTCGCCCTTGAGATCATACAGCTTGCCGTGATCCCACTCGGTCAGTTCGATGAACGGAATTCCCTCGGAAACTTCGATCACATTCGGCAAAGCGAACGGGCTGAATCCCCGGAACCCCAGCGATGTTGCCGGAGCCCACGACCTGACATGTCCTCGGCTCTGTCCACCGCTGTAAGTCAGCGAATGCTTCACCGCATTGACGCCCCAGCCTTCGTGGTACAGCAACGAATTATTCAGCACGCTGCGAATGGTGAGTTCGCTGTTCTCTTCGATCGGATAGTCCTTCATGTTCTCATCGCCACCGTCGCCGTCAGCCAGATATTTCCATTCAGGGTACCGGTTGCGAATCTCGCGACAAAGAGCCAGTCCCATCGCGGCCGCCTGCACGTCCAGTGGCTTATAGTCTTCAATCACCTTGACAGCTTCGCGATAGTCAACCGCCGAGGCGGGCACGTCGATGACTTCCAGAAACAAGTTCATATCCAGCGCGGAAAGGAATTCATGAGCCTGAGCCGCGTCCTGGCCTTTGGCATCCAGCGACAAAGTAAATGCCTTCAGTCGGCCAGGAGATTCACCTCGCTTTCGCAGTGCATCATAGATCGCCAGGAACACCGCGCCACTGTCGATCCCGCCGCTGAAGAGCACACCGATCGGCTCGCGTGTTGGCATCTGATCGAGCCAGCGATAGATCTCCTGCTGCATCGCACTGATATACGCGTAGCCGATCTCATCCAGATTGGTACTGAGCTTGTTGCGTTCCGGTGTGAAGAACCGCACGCAGCCAGGACTCGGGTCCGGACATCCAATCAAAGCCAGCTCCTGAATATGATGCGCCGGCACCATGCGCGTGTATGAAGGATGAAACTGCTCGGCGAGCCCTTCCTTCTTCAGCCATGCGGCGATTTCATCAATGCGTTCCGCCACGATCAGACACGGCCCCGCAACTTGCTTCGCCAGAAAGTACCGCATCGGCCGGCCGATCGACCGAGCCATCCGAATGATATGCCCATCCTGATGCACCAACGCAAACGGCCCATCAATCTCACGGACCTTCGCCGGATCCCCCGACCCCAGCCGAGCAGTCGCTTCTTCGACCGTCATATTGAAGATCGTATTGTTCTTCGGATCGAGCAAGTTAACGAATCGTTCAACGTACTTGTGATTGTGCATTTTGATACAGCTTTTTGAAGAACAAATCCCGTTGGCGGAGCGACGGGATGGTCTGAGTCGATCTGTCTTCTACCGCGTACGTCAGGACCACATGGTTCTGCCAAACAATATACCACGTCACTTTAAAAACGGTCCAACAGCCGCTGCGACCACTTTCATGGATTCATCGATCAGTTTCACCGCATCCTTGGTCTCCGGAGCTTCGGCGATGATGCGGATGATGGGTTCGGTATTGCTGGCGCGGACCTGCACCCAACGGTCGGACCAGTCGAGTCGCAGGCCGTCGCCGTCGCGAGCTTCGGCATCAGGAAAGGCCTTTCGTAAAGCATCACAAGCCGCTGGAACCGCGTTCGCCGGACAGGTGATCTTGTCTTTGACGATCGTGTAAAACGGAAGTGAATCGGACCACTTGGCGAGCGTCTTCTTCTTGTTTGTCATGCCAGCCAACACGTACGCCATCGAAACCAGACTGTCGCGAACGTAACCCACTGCCGGTTCAATCACGCCGCCATTCCCTTCGCCGCCAAGCACCGCCTGAACAGCTCGCATCTTCGCACACACGTGAGCTTCGCCGACATAGCTGCGATGAAACTGACAACCATGCTTTGCAGCAATGTCCGCGGTGACTCGACTGGTTGAACCATTAACGACAAACGGTCCCTTGCGACGCTCCAGCACATAATCAGCGGCTAGAGCCAGTGTCAGTTCTTCACCAATGTATCGCCCGTCACCATCGACAATTGCCATCCGATCGGCGTCAGGATCCTGAGCAAACCCGGCATGCGCTTTGTGCTGCACAACGGCTTTGCGGAGATCGCCAAGATTTTTCTCCGTCGGCTCGGGTATATGTTCGAACCGACCGTCTGGAGTTCCTCCAAGCACGATCACTTCGCATCCGAGTGCTTCCAAAAGCCGAGGTCCGCAGGTTGATCCAGAGCCGTGATTACAATCGAGCACGACTCGGTACTTCTTCTTGCGAATGGCTTCCACATCAACAAGCGAAAGCACTTTGTCGATGTGCGGCTTTGACGGATCGTCGATCTTCGTCACCTTGCCGATGCCAGACCAGTCTTTCCAGACGATCGCGTCGGTTTCCAGAATGCTGATGAGCTGTTGCCCGAGTTCCTTATTGAAGACCGATCCGTCCGGCGAGAAGGGTTTCAGGCCGTTCCATTCGATCGGATTATGACTGGCGGTAATCTGCAAACCGCCAGCAGCTCCGAAATGTTTGACCAGAACGCCGCAGGTCGGCGTGGTGCAAACATCGGCATCCAGCACTTCACAACCGGTGGCCATCAATCCCGATACCACGGCGTGGTGAATCATCGGGCCAGTCGATCGGCCATCACGAGCAACAACGACCTTACCACCACAGAAGATAGTGCCAATCGCCGCAGCAAATCGCGACACATAGACAGGATCAAGCCCATCCCCAATGATGCCCCGCAGTCCGGAAATACTAAGAATTCGTGTTGCCATCAATAAACCCCCGCCATGGGATTGGTATGAAAATCAGACGATGTCCGTCAATCGTCGAAGTGTATCGAATTCTGCCACCATGCAGTACATTGGATCGCAACACACCGTTCGGGATTCCGCCCGCACAACGTGCCCTGCCCCAGTTCCGGCAGAAATTGGTCGATTCGCCGGTCACCACTTCGGCCGAATTTTTTCCGATCAGCGGCCGGGAAACGGCGAGCGTCGGACGAATCATCGATTTTCCTCCCCGACCGGAACATCGTGCCCTTTTTACAACAAAAAAGCGGCTATCGAACTTTGCTTTTCGTTCTTTGCGGAATTGGCCCGCGAATAACGACTGGCGACTTCAAAGAGCAGCCGGTCGGCCCTACTCTAATTCAAACGTCAAACCGATTTGCGGATGGACCCACATGGTTGCAACTCACCCCCTTTTTCTTGGCTGTCCAGTCTGGGCGTGCGACCACTGGCGCGGATCGCTTTACACGTCCAAAGCTCCCCGAGCTGACTGGCTGAAACAATACTCCAGCGTGTTCGGCACCGTGGAAGGCAACAGCACGTTCTACGCGCTGCCGTCCCTGGAAACAGCTCAACGATGGGCCGATTCCGTCGCCCGTGGATTTCAGTTTTCGCTGAAGATGCCGCGATCCATCTCGCACGACAAGCGATTGCGTGACGCTGAAAAAGAACTGAAAGCTTTTATAGAAGTGGCCGATATTCTGGACGTGGCTCGGTGTCTTGGTCCTTCGTTTCTCCAACTGCCGCCCGATTTTTCTCCCGACAACCGAAGTGTCCTGGAGAAGTTCCTTCGAGAACTTCCAACGTACCTTCCATGGGCGTTGGAGGTTCGTCATTTTGACTGGTACGATGCCGGCCCGGTTGAACGCTGGCTGGATGATCTGCTGACGGAACTGCGGATCGACAAAGTCCTGTTCGACAGCCGTCCTCTTTATTCAAAGCCGCCTGCAGACGACATCGAAAAAGTCTCGCAGTCACGCAAGCCAAAGACCCCAATCCGCCAGACGGTGACCGGCGAACATCCGTTTCTTCGTATCGTTGGCAGGAACAATCTTGACGACGTGACGCCGTGGATTGAAGAATGGGTACCAGTCATTGCCGGCTGGATTGCCAAAGGCCTGACTCCGTTCGTATTCACTCACGCGCCGGACGACAAATTTGCCCCCGAGTTCGCTCGTCGGATGCACGCGGCAGTAAAAAAGCTTTTGCCATCACTGCCGGAAATGTCTGCCTGGCCCGGTGAAGCGGCAGCCCAGGACGCTCGAAAACAGCGAACACTTTTTTGAGCTGCCGTAGCCAACCCTCGGGCGTCAGTATTTTTTGACGCGGGCCTTTGAGATTTCACTGACAAACATCCACCAGGAGACATTCCATGCTCGACTGGTGAAGAGTCCACCGGGGTAGCGGCGCCCAGTCACAGCTTCTGGTTTGCTGCCTCTTTCCGAGCGATCCATTTTCGAAGCACAGGCCACGGCACGACTCCCTGTTTATGGATTTTAAATGGGTGCGTTCTTCAATGCTGCGTCTGAACATCCATTTGCTGATTCCATCAGCAAACTTTGATCTGATGTATGCTGACTCATCCCTGCACCAGACGCCAGTATCTCGCCCTGGATTCGAACCAGGTCCGAAACTTTCGTAGAGTTTCATGCCTTCCGTTACACCAGCGAGACATTTACTGTCACAGAGCTAATGACGCAGAAAACAAGTGCCGGGTTCGCCAGGAATTCATGCCGTCCATCCGGAGTGTTATGTCAGATCAGAACCGCTGTAAAGTGGTTCAATCACAGATCCAGTGTTCAGATGCACCGGCCGACCAATTCGATCATGAACAACCGAACCGGGATCGATCCCAAGGGCACTGTAGATTGTGGCACCGATATCGTCCGGGGAAAAAGCAACGGTATCAGGATAGGCGGCAATCTCATCGGAGCGACCGATGACTTTTCCGCCCTGCACTCCCGCTCCGGCAAAGAGTCCCGTGAAGCAGGGGCCCCAATGATCTCTGCCGCCGTCGTTGTTGATTTTTGGCGTGCGGCCAAATTCACCAATCATCATCACCATGGTGTCGTTCAGCAGCCCTCGCTCGTCCAGATCTTCGAGAAGAGCCGAGACGGACTGATCCAAAGGTGGTATCAGACGATCTTTTAAAGTCGTGAAGATCTGCCCGTGACTGTCCCAATTTTGCACAGGTCCCATGTTGGCCTGAATGACGGGAACGCCCGCTTCCACAAGTCGACGGGCCAGCAGCAGCGACTGCCCAAAGGCATGACGGCCATAACGATCGCGGACACCTTCGTCTTCGCGGTTCAGTTCAAAAGCCTGCGTCAGCTTTCCGGATGACAACATTGTAAACGCAAGCTTCTGATCTTCGGTCATTCGCGAAGCCGTGACGTCTTCGGAGATCATGGCTTCCTGATCAAGCGTACGTAACAGATTGCGACGCTGATCCAGCCGCTGATGATCAATCCCCTGGGCCAGCGTCAGTGCGTCGACTTTGAAGTCGCGACTGTTGGGATCTCCGACAATCTGCCATGGATCGTACTTCGGGCCCAGAAAGCCGGCATGCTGGCCGGGCCACGTCAGTGGCGATGACATCAGGAACGTTGGCAGGTTAACGCCGCTGGGAATTCCATCGCTTCGAGGCCGCAGATATTCGCATCCCGCGGAGTAACACGGCCAGTCATCCCGCGACGCGACCTTGTCAAAGAATGCGCCCGGCTGCAAATGACCAGTCAACACATGATGCGTGGACATCAAATGGTTGTTGTCTTTGTGCGACAACGTGCGAACGAGCGCATACTTATGAGCCAGCGTGGCAAGCTTTGGAAGATGCTCACAAATCTGAGTTCCCGAGACAGATGTCGGGATCGGATTAAACTGTCCACGAATCTCCACTGGAGCGTTTGGCTTCATATCGAGCGTATCGTGGTGGCTGATCGCGCCTGTACAAAAAACGATAATCAAGGACTTTGCGCGAGCCGGGACGGAACTGTCGGCCGCCGCACCACTGCAGCTTGATGGCCGAACCAGGGCATTCAGCCCAAGCCCCATCAGCCCGGAATAGCCGACCTGAAGACAGTGCCGGCGGGACAGTTTGGACAGCTGGGCAGAAGTGGAGATGCGGTGGCTCATAGGCAAATGATAACTCGCGGATTTACCCGAGGAAACTCGAAACCCGACAGTCTCGCGCCATTAATTTCGACTGGCGGCCGATCGTAACTGCCGCAGCGCTTCTTCAACCAGCATCTCGCCACCGCCAGGCAAAAGCGTCGAGTTGGTGACTTCGTAACTTCCGCCCGCATAGGCAGCGCGAGTCGGCACATAAAACGTTTCGACACAATTTGACAGTTCGACTACCAGAGTTGTTCGAAACGGTGAGCCACGTTTGATCGCCAGCCCAAGCTCCACGAATACCTCGCCTGGCAGCGCGACGATTGCGAGGTCGCTTCCAATGGTGATCACATTCACTTCCGCCGGAAGTGCCGCTCCGATTCCTTCCCAGTGCGATGTCATC
>QWOO01000021.1 GCA_003669615.1 Planctomycetota bacterium | reverse complement strand
CAGTGGCTGAACAAAGGTGTCGCCGTCCGCTCGGAAGATTAAACCTGAGCCCTGAGTCAGACTGCCAATCTGGTTGTTCTGAATCGTCAGGCCATCGACTGGTGCATTCGTGGAATTGATACGAACGAAGTCTCGATTGGCAGAGGTGATTCGAAGGTTATTCTCGATGTGAAAATTATCTGCCGTGCCCGCATTGACGTTCAGCAGCACGCCTTCAAATCCGGCTCCTGCGACAATCGTGGATTCCGTAATCAGGCCGTGTCCGATGTCGGATCCGGCCAGTGCCTCAATCTTTACGCCCGGGATCGAGGAATCGTCGATCGTCACAGCATAGGCGTCGGTATTGGTGAGGGTTAAGTCCAGACCCAGACGGCTACCCGCAATGTTCACATCTTCGACGGCGATTGTACGCAGGCCGCTGACATTTGTCAGACTGATGTCCATGCCAACGCTCGTATGCTGCGTTACAACCATGGATTCAATGGCCAGACTTTTCAGCGTGATGCCCGACAGGTTAATCGTCAGGGCATTTCCGGATGACGCGGAAATCGAGAAGCCTTCGATGACCAGCGCGTCTTTGCCGACCATGTCCGCATTGTCGATCACCAGCCCGCCAGCCGCATTCAGGTAACCGGCTCGAGTGTCAGGGTTGATCACAAGTGCTGTCAGCAGCGAACGGGTTTCCAGCGATTCCACACTGCCCGAATGGCGAGAAGCAGATCTTGCCACTCGTCGTGTTCCGGATTTCATGTTGAAATGACGGCGGGCGGTTGAGAGCCAAGTATTCAATAGCATGGTTCTGTTACCTAACTTCGGCAGACCTGAAAGACTTACTCAAATCAATGAAATGACAGAGCTTTTTGGGATTAAGGCAAATGCAGTCGCGACTAGTCCTTCGCTGCACCTTAATTCCGATTCCGAACATCCAGTTGGAGCGCGGTACTCCCCCTGATGCACAGACGACACCGCATCCTTCACTCGGAACATTGTTCTCAACGGATTGAGAAAAACCCCCTGGCGGATGTTGTTTAGGCAGGAATCTGCAGATCAGACGGGGAAAGGTTCACTACCCAACACATTCCCCCACAACCCACGCTACGCGGGCAGAGAATTTCTGCTGACCATTCCGGTCAGCCGGTTCCCTTCTTCGTTTGCGGGCGACCGTGAATTTCTATGAATTGTCCAGATTCTGAGTTGTCCAGATATTTCCGTGCTTTGATGTCATCCGCTGCCCATTGTGCGGACATGGTGACTGGCGAAACGATGACAAATCTCCCAAAATCCGGAGTACACGGCTATTTTTAGGCGTTTCTGCCCGGGGAATTGGATTGATGCGACAGATCACAGTCATTTTATGGGCGATTTGTCTCGTTGAACGGTCAGCCCATCCTGTCCATTGCAGACGTGCAGTGGGTCCTGCATCGGACTCCTGCATCGGGTGGAAAAATTCAGCTGAGAATAGTTCGAGGCGACTCAGATCAAGTGGTCACTCTGGAACTTGCAGAAGGCTGGCGACGGCTGGATGACATATCGTGGCGAGCCAGTTCGTGGGGCTTGCGGCGCATGGTTACGGGCGGTCTTGTCCTGGTATCGCTGTCAGTGGAAGAACGAAAAACGCTGGAACTGCCTGCGGGTGGGATGGCGTTGCGAATCAAGCATGTCGGCCAGTATGGGGCTCATGCCGCGGGAAAGAATGCAGGCTTTTAAACGGACGATGTCCTTGTGTCGTATGATGGTCGCACCGATCTGATGACTGATTCGGACGCCCTCCGGTATGGCGTTACGGCGCGACAGTCGGGGGACGTTGTGGCCGTCGAGATCCTGCGGGGATCTGAACGAAAAACATTGAAACTTCCAATGCAGGAATAGCGTAACGTTTGTGTAGAATGGGATGGGAAACGCGAGACGATCCTGCTGTAAATCGTTCCTGCGGATCCTCTGATTGTTTCTCTGGCATAGTTCGAATAGTCATCTCACTTCATCGTTCTGAAAGGAATTTTGCTCACATGTTCTGTTGCTTCGCCAAGGCTGCACGTTGTCTCACGTGGCATTATGTTTTACTCAGTGCCGTGTGTTTGGTTGCAGGATGCTCCGGGGGCAGTGACGCCGAACCTCGGTCGGTACTGGATTCACTGGCCCGAGTTGAAAAGGCGAAGAAAGAAATGACGGAACCGCCCGTCATTCCGCCACCTGTGGAACCGGGTTCGGAAATGAGTTCCATGGTACAACCGACGGGAACCTACAAAGTCAAATTTGAAACGTCGGCCGGCGACTTCACTCTGCTGGTTCATCGTGACTGGGCACCGCTCGGAGCACAACGTTTTCATGAAATGGTGAAGGCCGGTTTCTACAACGAATGCCGATTCTTTCGTGTTGTGCCTGGCTTCATGGTTCAGTTTGGAATCAGTGGGACGCCGAGTGTTCAGGAACAGTGGGATCGACGGATTTCTGATGACAAGGTTAAGGAAAGTAATAAACGTGGTTACATAACCTTCGCCACGTCCGGAGCCAATTCACGTACGTCGCAGGTGTTTATCAATTTTGCGGACAACACATCGCTGGACTCCCAGGGATTTTCACCGTTCGGAGAAGTGATTGAAGGCATGGAGTCTGTCGATTCCATTCATTCGGGATATGGTGAGCAGCCCGATCAGGGGCAAATCACCACGGTGGGCAACGAGTATCTGTCAGAGCATTTTCCGGATCTCGACTATGTCGAAAAGGCCACGATTGTTGAAGAGTAATACGCAGCGCTGTGGCCGCGAGTGCGAAGCCTGCAGTTTGGGAACGCGGTTGTCTGTCGCGTGGTCTTGTGCGTGGTCTGCAAGTCATCGACCGCGGCTGACAGGCGAGTCGTGCGGCGAATGAATTAGCGAATCGCTGGCATAGTTTCCGGCGGCGCAGCCACAGACGTTCGCTGTGATTGAAGACCGGCGTCTTGAATGCCTGCGATGCAAATATGCAAAGGTGCTGGAAGTGGCCGAATGATCTTCGGCCATTTCTATTTGGCGGTTGAAGTGTCAGGGGAAGCATGAAATTCTGCCCAACGTCGCCAGGCGTAACTCCATTCAATCCACATCCGCATCACTGACCACAGCAGTCGCATGCGTTCGAGCTGGTCAGCTGGCAGCCGAGTCTGCAGAGCCTGAGCCTCTCGCGCGGCCATATCAAGACCCCAGCGGCGAGCCAGCAATCGGCAAAGGCTGTCTGCCGAAAGGTCCAGCTCGTCGGCATCTTCGTCGAAATCACTGGACGCGCTGACCTGAGTTTCGTCTTTGATCAGTCCCGCGCCTTCTGCCGTCACGAAGAGTTCGAACAAGCGAGAGCGGAACGGATCGACTTCGAGCGGACGAGTATTTGCCTGGGCTTCCTGAATCAGATTCTCGATGCCGTTAAGAATCTCCTTTGCGATGAAACGCGCTGGGCTATTTTTCGACCGGCGTTCATCGTCTGGACGGATATCATCGGAATTCATGTGTGGGGAGCAGCCTTGAAGTCGGACCTGTTTATGGGGAGATCCATGTAAGTCTAACGGAAGTGCAGCGTGTCACCAACGGTCTCAATGGACTTTACCGGCTGAAACGACTGTGGCGATTAAGCCGTGTAAATTACGCGACATTCGGCATCAAATGCCCGAAGTCAAAGGTGAAAATACTGGGTTCCATCGGCAATTGGGTTTTTCATGGTGACCGCGTTCAGCCGAGGAATTTCCGACTCCGATGAATACGCTGCTGGATGAACATTGCTCCCTATGAAGCGAGGTTTGAAAGTTCCCTGCTGACCGGACAACCGGAGGCTGGAGGCGATTCCCGTCAATGTACGGTCGACACCAAAGAATCAGTACTCTGCCCAATCGTCACGGAAGGCGAAGGTCAAATGTCCAGGTCTCTCTCCAGTCTCGCATTGCAAATGCTGAGCGGGCTTGCCATAGGTTATGGCCTGATGGCCCGCGGTTTCGCTCAGGATTCTGAATCCCCCTCTTCACCGTTTCGCAGTGACAATTCGGCGCCTCAGTGGCTCGTCGCCAGCGACAGTGCTTCACTGCAGAATTCAGACGGTCCGGAATTTTTGCTGAGTGACGCTTCAGGTGAAGAACCGAACGGCGCGGAAGGATCGGAAAAGCAGGATTCGGAGGATGCCTCCGAAGAATCCGGCGGAGATTCGTTTGAGACGGAACTGGCTCGACTGCATAAACGCATCGAACAGCTGGAATCTTCTGAAAAGAAGCGAGTAGCCTCCGACAAGAAAAAGAAAGAGGAAGAGACGAAGAAGGCTGAAGGCTGGCAGGATATGTCCACGGATAAATGGACAGTCAAACTGGGCGGCCATGTGCAGCTGGATTACATTAACTGGGCCAATGCCGATCCGGCTATCCCGGGGACCGAGGATTACTTTGAGTTCCGACGTCTGCGACTGGTGGCCGACGGAACAGGATACGGACAATGCGATTTTCGCCTTCAGATGACGCTGGAGCCTGAGACTGTTGGGACAAGTCCGGCGGGAACGGTGACATCGCCGGATGTGAAAGACGCCTACTTCTCGATGAATGAAATCCCGGGACTCGGGCGATTTCGAATCGGGAACTTCTTCGTGCCTTTCAGCCTTGAACAGGTCACGAACGACACAAACAACATCTTTATGGAACGTTCGATTCCAACTCAGGGCGTCTTCGCTGCCGATCGAGAAGTGGGTGTTGCGTTATACAACTGCACTGACGACCAGAGTGTAACATGGGCGACTGGAGTGTTTTTCGACAGCATCAGCGAAGGTCTGAAAGAACGCATCGACGACAACCAGGGTTATCGCGTCAGCGGACGAGTCACCTGGTTGCCATTCTACGATGAACCGTCCAACGGACGCTACCTGATTCATACCGGGGCCGGCATTCTGCACACCGACGATCAGGACAATAAAGTGAGCTTCCGAGCGCGTCCGCAGATCAAAGAAGGACCACGCATCATTGACAGCGGGGCTTTAAATGCCGACAGCTACACAGCTTTAAATGCCGACAGCTACACAACAGGCAATCTGGAATTTGCTGCCGTCATGGGACCGGTGACTCTGCAAAGCGAAGCGTTTCTGTCCAGCGTCGATATGATCAGCGGCGGAGCTCAGACAACTCACGGCGGCTACGCCCATCTGAGCTATTTTCTGACCGGCGAAAATCGAGTCTTCGAGCGGTTCGGTCAGCACGGAGCTCAGTTCGGACGCAATGTCCCCACGTCTAATTTCTTTATGGTTCCCGGCGCCATTAGTCCAGGTGCGTGGGAACTCAAGACGCGATACTCGCACCTGAATCTCGATGAGTTCAACAAGGGTGAGTACAACGACCTGACGACCGGTGCCAACTGGTACTGGAGCGATCGAACGCGAGTCATGTTCGACTGGATCCATCCGGTCACGACAGGAGCCACTGTTTACGGCGAAACAACATCCGATCTGCTGGCCATGCGGTTTGATTTTAGCTGGTAGTGCCTCCTCGGGTGTCGCTTCCTATTTTCACACAGTGTCTCTGAATTGAAATTTCAAATCTGAGATCTCAAGTTCAGTCCTCATAGGCGTTGCTTCCATGAAGTCATCTACTCGTCGACTTTTCATCCGTTCACTGCTTGCCGCCTCGTTGGCTCCCGTGCTGGCCAATGTGGCTCCAGCGGCAGACCGCTGCTGTCTTCAGTGCGGCTGCAGTGCCAGCCGTTGCCGCAAAGTCTGTCGACTGGTGCGTGAAGACAAAAAGATCACGACAACCTGCTGGGGCATGGAGTGCGAAGATCTCTGTGTGCCAGGACCAAGTCGCCCCGAATGCAAACATTGCGAAATGGTCTGCGGCAAAGGTGAAGGGGACAAAGACATCTGCGTTCAGCCGAAGAAGCTCGTTTGGACTACCTGGTTGCCCGGGTGCGGACGCGATATCGTCACCAAACGCAAGCTGATGAAGAAGACAGTGACAAAGTCCGTCCCTTCTTTTAAATGGGTCGTGGAAGACCTGTGCACAGAATGCATGGCACAGACCGACCCCGTCTCGGTTCCCGCCAACGCAGAAGTTCCGCCAGCGCCCAAAATTGAAGGCGCATTAGTTATGGCGAGTGTTGTGGAGGAATAGTCCTCCCTTGGGCCGGGGCCGGGGCCAATCGCTCAGACTCAGGATGACAGAATGCTTTCATCCTGAGCATCGTAAAGGATCTCGTCACCACCCGGAGCCAGACACGTCTCTAATATCTCGTTAGAAGCGGCGGTTTGACAGATCAATGCTTATTGGATCTTCTTTACGGAAGAGAGCTGCACTGAGACGGCCATCCCAGTGCAGCGACGGTTTGCAGATCGATGAGTCCTCGGCACATTGAGGCCGTGGGTCAGCGTG
>QWOO01000049.1 GCA_003669615.1 Planctomycetota bacterium | reverse complement strand
TGCGGGTTCACCTTCTTCAGTTTCATCACCACCATGGTGGCGGCCCCGATACCGGCGCCCGACATGAAGGCGCGAAACCAAAGCGAAAACACCGAGGCGAAAATTCCAAGAAACGCCAGCACGATGATCCCGAAGATCACGGCGAGGCAAATCAACAGCACCTGCGGAAAGGAAAGGCTTGTACCTTCCTGGGCCAGTAACAGCAGCGAATTCAGTTCCGGCATGGGGGCTAACTCCGTCATAACAAAGGTGCTCTGGAATGTCTGTGAGTGTATCGAACTGAATACGCTGTCCGCAATTGAACCGCAGACCGTCTGGCACATCGATCTGCAATTGTTCGGATTCGATTTTTGGAACACGGAGCCAAAACGGGCGTTCGGTTCCACCACCCAGTCCGAACAGTTAAAGTTTTTCATGACACGGTCGGCGCAGACTTCGTTTTAACGTGGGTCTGCTGCAGCCGGATCACAACGAATTGCAGAGAGTGTGATTTTCATTCAAACGAACGATCGATCTTTGGAGGACTTCAGTGAGTATTGACGCGCGACTGGCTGAGCTTGGAATCACTCTTCCCCCAACACCACCACCTGGCGGCGTTTACACGCCCGTGGTGATTGTGGACAACATGGCCTATGTTTCCGGGCAGGTCGGATTCGATGCCGCAGGCAAAATGACAACAGGACGAGTTGGCTCGGATCTCACGGAAGAACAGGGAGCCGCTGCGGCACGCGATGTGGCCCTGACAATGCTGGCGACCATCAAGGCATCTCTGGGATCTCTGGACCGAGTGAAACGCATCGTCAAAGTTCTCGGAATGGTCAACTCTACTGCTGACTTTCAGCGACACCCGGCCGTCATGAATGGCTTCAGCAATACGATGGTGGAAATTTTTGGAGACGCCGGGAAGGCTGCCCGAAGTGCCGTTGGCATGGGGTCGTTGCCTTACAACGTGCCTGTAGAAGTTGAAGCCATCCTTGAGCTTCACAAATGATGTTTCGTCGCAGTGCCGGATGATCCGGATGATTTTGTGCGCCACATGTGATTCCCTTCACGACCGCTTGCCGGGCATTTAGTAATGAACAGAATCTGCGTGCTGATGTTGGTCTGTTATGCCGCGTTTTTGACTTTCGCCGGCCCAGTGACGGCTCAGGATCGCGTACGCCTGCTACCGGAAACGGTTGTACTGAGCGGTCCCGAAGCGGTGCATGGAGTTCTTGTGGAACGCTACATCGGCGACGAAGCAGCCGGTCCTGTGGAAGATGGCTACACGCTGATCAGTGATGATCCCGGTGTCGTGCGTGTTGAAGGCTCGAAGCTGATTCCTGTCGGCGATGGTTCGACAACCGTGCGTCTCAGTGGATCAGCGAACGAGGCCGCATCGCAGCATGTCACCGTCCGGGAAATGAAACGCCCGGTTGCGTGGTCATTCAGCAATCATGTGGAACCTGTGCTGTCTCGACAGGGATGCAATTCTGGCGCCTGTCATGGAGCACTGGCGGGAAAAGGCGGCTTCCGTCTTTCGCTGCGAGGATACGATCCTGAACGTGACTATTTCACGATTGTCGAACAGCAATTGGGGCGACGTGTCGAAGTCGCTGAGCCTGCAGCGAGCCTGCTGCTGACCAAGCCAACGATGATTGTGCCTCACAAGGGCGGACTTAAACTCAATGCCGACTCATGGCATTATCGAGTTGTTGCCGAATGGATTGCGGCCGGAGCCATCGGCCCTGCCGACACGGACTCGAAACTGCGAACGCTGGAGATACTTCCCGAACGAGCGACGCTGAAGAAGGGCGTCGCTCAGCCGCTGCTCGTGCGAGCTCATTATTCGGATGGCTGCGTCGAAGATGTCACTCAGTTGGTTCGATTTTCCTCGTCGAATGAAGCCGTATCGACAGTCGACGCCGATGGCCTTGTCACGGTCATCGGTCCGGGCGAGGGAGCGATCACGGCATGGTTTTCCAGTCAGATCGTGATTGCAAGAATGACGGTTCCTTTCGAACAGACGATCGACAGCATCGCGGTTGCTCAGAACAGCGCCAACGTCGTGGACTCGCTTGTTCTGAAACAGCTGCAGCGTTTGAATTTGAAACCGTCACCGCCGTCTTCAGACTCAGTTTTCATTCGACGCGTGTACCTTGACACGATGGGTGTGCTGCCATCCAGCGACGAAGTCCGAGCGTTCCTTGCGGATGAATCTCCGGACAAACGTGATCGGACCATTGAATCACTTTTGTCGCGTCCTGAATATGTCGACTACTGGACCTATCGCTGGTCTGATCTGCTGCTGCTGAATGGTACAGAACTGCGTCCGGATGCAATCAAAGCCTACTACTCGTGGGTGCATGATCGCGTGGCATCCAACATGCCATGGGATCAGTTCGTGCGAGAATTGGTCACCGCCAAAGGGTCGAGTTTCGAAAACGGCGCCACCAACTTTTATGCACTCCATCAATCGCCAGAGGACATGGCGGAGAATGTTAGTCAGGCGTTTCTTGGTCTGTCGATCGGCTGTGCGAAGTGCCACAACCATCCGCTGGAAAAGTGGACTAACGACCAATACTACGCCTTTGCCAATCTGTTTTCTCGAGTCCGAGCCAAGGGGTGGGGAGGAGATTCGCGAAATGGAGATGGCCTTCGCACTTTAGTCACCGCAACCTCTGGCGAACTCGTGCAGCCTCGCACAGGAAAGCCGCAGCTTCCCACGCCACTGGATGGTGTCCCGCTGGATCTGAACAGTCCGGTTGATCGTCGTGAATATGTTGCGGAGTGGCTTACATCACCGAACAATAAAATGTTTGCGAGATCAGTGACCAATCGGGTTTGGAAAAATTTCTTTGGTGTGGGGCTGGTTGAACAAGTTGACGACATGCGAGCATCAAATCCGGCCAGCAATGAAGAATTGCTGGCGGCACTCTCTGACTACCTGATTGAGCAGAACTACGATCTGAAATCGCTGGTCAGGCTAATCATGCAGTCGGACGCGTATCAGCGAAGCAGCGAGACGCTTGCGGAGAATGCCGGCGACTCTCGGTACTACTCGCGTTATTTTCCAAGACGACTGATGGCTGAAGTGCTGCTGGACGCTGTTTCTCAGGTTACCGATGTTCCAACGGACTTCACTCGGATCCTGTACCCGGGGGCCGATGTGAAACCTACAGACGTTTATGCTAAAGGGACCAGGGCCGTGCAACTGCATGACTCTGCGGTAGAGTCTTACTTTCTGCAAACCTTTGGCAGAAACCAACGGCGCATTACATGTGAGTGTGAGCGATCCGATGAACCGAGCATGGTTCAGGTGCTCCACATTTCTAACGGTTCAACCGTCAACGAAAAATTGGCTGCGGACGGCAATCGTTTATCACGCTGGCTCACCGATTTCAAAAACGATTCCGAGCTCATTGACGAAATTTTTCTCACCTCCCTGTCCCGGTTACCGGAACCATCTGAGAGGCAGGAGATTGGTGCGGTTTTGGCGGAGGCACCGCCGGACGAGCGACGAAAAGTCCTGGAGGATGTGGTCTGGGCGATCGTCAGCAGTCGAGAATTTATGTTTAACCACTGATGGAAATTCGTGCAGCACTGCACATCTCGCCAACATTCCGGAACTCGGGGTCGAGAATTAGCTGCTACGATTGCCGCGGTTTCTCTGGGTTTGAGCAATTCCTGTCAATTATGCGGGGGAATCGGCCTGCCTTTTGCAATATTGTTGATCACACGGTGTACTGACTTCGCCTGGCCGAAATAGTTGTTTTAGTGGGGCACTGCGTTTTCGCGTGTCCGTTCCACGTCTTTACCACGCAATTGTTTGAATTATGTCTGAAAATCAGTTCTCGCCTCGAGAAGTTCTGGCTTTGTGTCGTCAGCGTGAAATTCGCGCTATCGATCTGCGTTTCACAGACTTTCGAGGATCGCAGCGGCATTTCACAATCCCGGCTGATCAGCTGACAGAAGAGAGTTTTGATCACGGGTTTTCGTTTGATGGCTCGTCCATGCGAGGATGGCAGGCGATTCATGAGAGCGACATGCTGATCGTTCCTGAGTCGCAAACATGCTTCGTTGATCCGTTCATGAAGTCTACGCTGGCGATGTTGTGCAATGTGAAGGATCCGGTCACGCATCAGACCTATCCGCGCGATCCGCGGAATATCGCCCGCAAGGCCGAGAACTACATGATGTCGACCGGCATCGCGGACAAGGCGCTGTTTGGGGCGGAGTCCGAGTTCTTCGTGTTTGACAATGTGCGATTTGATCAGCGCGAACACGAAGGCTATTACTATATCGACAGTGTTGAAGGCCAATGGAATCGCGGTTCCTCAAAGACCGCGGGAGGCAATCACATTCGGCATCGAGAAGGTTATCTTCCAATGCCCCCGGTCGATACTCTTCAGGATCTGCGCACAGAAATCATGATGATTCTGGAGGACAGCGGGATTCGCACCGAAGGACAACATCATGAAGTTGCCTCCGCCGGTCAGTGTGAAGTCGATCTGAAGAACGACACACTTGTCCGTATGTGCGATAAGCTCGTCCGACTGAAATACATTGTTCGCAATGTCGCTCATCAGCACGGCAAAACAGCGACGTTTATGCCGAAGCCCATCTGGAACGACAATGGCTCCGGCCTGCATATGATTCTGTCGCTGTGGAAGGATGACCATGCGCTGTTTGCCGGAAGCGGCTATGGCGGATTGAGCGAGATCGCGATGTTTGCCATCGGCGGCCTTCTGCAACATGCTCCGGCCCTGCTGGCCTTTTGCTGTCCGACAACCAACAGCTACAAACGGCTGACGCCAGGTTTCGAAGCTCCGGTGAATCTGTCTTACAGTTACCGCAATCGATCTGCCGCGATTCGAATTCCGGCAAATTCCGGTCATGAATCCAAACGACGATTCGAGTTTCGCTGTCCGGACTCTGCATGTAACCCGTACCTCGCAATGTCGGCTATCCTGATGGCGATGATCGACGGAATTCAGAATCGAGTCTCTCCAGGTCGTCCGCAGGATAAAGACTTGTACGATCTTGCGCCGGAAGAGCGAGCAGGCTTGATCTGCACACCTTCTTCACTGGAAGTCGCTTTGGAAGCACTTGAACGCGACAGCGATTTCCTTCTGAGAGGCGACGTGTTTACTCCGGACGTGATCGAACGCTGGATTCAGCACAAGCGAGAAGACGAAGTGAAGGCTGTGAATCAGCGTCCACATCCTTACGAGTTTTCTCTTTACTTTGATTGCTGAACACACGGCTCGGATTTTGTTCCGGGGTACCTGTCAGGCTTCGACTGTCCAGGCCGTGAGTGGCTTTTGATTTCGTGACGGTCGAGTCTATACTTCGAATTCTGCGGCAGGGAATTCCCTGGCTGTTCCACATCCCTGATTCCGTGTCGTCAGTTTTTCGGACAGACTCCTTCTATGAGCCAGCCATTTAAGAATTTCGATCCATACGCTGCACCAGCAGATATGTTTGCGATTGATGCTCAACTGAGCCAGCGTCTGGGCTTTCTTCGCAAAGTCTACGCACATGTGTTCGGAGCGATCCTGTTGATGGTGGGCATTGAGGCGCTGCTGTTCTCCTCCGGGCTGAACATTGCATTGCTTCAGTTCATGGGTCAGTCGTGGTTGATCAGTCTGATTGTGTTTATGGCGGTGTCATGGTTCGCTGAGCGGCTGGCTTTCAGCGGTGCGTCTGCCATGGCTCAGTATTCAGGTCTGGCACTCTATGTCGGCGTACAATCACTCATTACGGCCCCCGTCCTGACAATAGCAACGCTGACGAATCCTAACCTGATTGGTCAGGCGGGCTTTATTACTCTTGCGATCACCGGCGGGCTGACGTTGTTCGTTGTTTTCTCGAAATCTGACTTTTCGTTCATGCGGAATGCACTTTGTTTGGCGTCAGTGGGATTATTTGTGCTGGCCGTAGCCTCCGCAATCTTTGGGTTTACTCTCGGCCTTGGTTTCGCGGTGGCGATGGTTGTGCTGATGTGTGGATATATTCTCTATCAAACATCCGCGGTGCTGCATCATCTTCCAACAAATGCACACGTGGCCGGAGCACTGATGCTGTTCAGCTCCATCGTGACATTGTTCCGCGAGGTGCTCTACATCCTGATGAAATTGAACGACGACTGACCACAATCGCGTCCATGCGATTGAGATCGACCCTTCGGTTGTTTCTCGTTTAGCGTAGTTCCTTTGCTTTAGCCGGGCCAAGCATGCCGCTGCCTCCGGAAAAACAACGTGCTCTTCGTGAGTACGCTCTGCAACTCAGCGCCACGCTTTCGGATGTGCAGCCAGCATCTGTCAGAGCGCTGACTCAGGAAGTCATCTCCCGCCTGGGAGAGCTTGCGTGCGTTCAG
>QWOO01000203.1 GCA_003669615.1 Planctomycetota bacterium | reverse complement strand
CCGCCTTGAATGCTCTTCAGGCATCGCCCGCCGAAGCTCTGGATGACCGTTTTTTGACTGTGGCGTTTGGGGTGAGTTTTCTGGTTGCGAGGGATTCGCAGCTAGGCGACTTTGTGTGTCTCAGCGTCTCATGGAATGCAAAATGGTCTAATTTCCTCGTTGAAACGTCTTGCCAGGCTCAGGACGCGAAGTCGATACCAACGGCACCCCGGAATGAGCGATTTCACATCGTGTGGGCTCAGGGATTTCAAATGCAGTAAGTGTCGAACGCAGTGACTCCGACGCTGACTGCTAACAAGGTGACCAGGTTCAAGGGCCGAGAGCATTCGGGAGGAATGTGAAGCCCACGAATTCATGGATGAACGCGAGGGATTGAAAATGGTCAGACGATCATGGAAGTCGCTCCTTGCGAGTATGGCACTCGTTGGCGGCATGGCGGTTGGTAATACCGCATTCGCAAACGGCGAAGGTTGTACTCCGGGATGCAGTGACTGTCAAAATTGTGAACAAATCTTTGCAGACGCAGGCCAAAAGCTGACAGATCAGCTGGCCTCAATGAGCTGCTGTGGTGAAGGAGCCAGTTGCTGTGCTCCAGCATCTGTCTGTGACGACGGATGTGCAGATCCTCTGTCCGACGTTTGTGGCGAAGGCGGCGGCGACGGATGTGGCGAAGGCTGTGATCTCTTCGGAGAATCCGGCAGTGGAATTACCTTTGGCGGCTGGACTCAGTTCGGCTACCAGAACGGTCCAGATGGTGCCTTCACGGGTGATGGCCAGTTTAATGACGTTCGTTTCGGTGCCGGGTCAAACCCGCGCGGAAACGAATGGAACAAGTTTAACTTGAATCAGCAGGGCTTGTATCTCAATAAGACTGCCGACGGCAGTAACGGACTCGGTTTTGGTTTCCGAGCTGAAATGATCTACGGCGTTGACGGAAACGAAGCTCAGTCCTTCGGAAACAACCCCGGAAGCTACGACTTCAAAAACGGCTTTGACCACGGAATCTACGAATGGGCGCTGCCACAGCTGTACGCTGAAGTAGCCACAGGCGATCTGTCCGTGAAGCTTGGACACTTTTACACGCCAATTGGGTACGAAGTCATTCCTTCTGGTGGCAACTTCTTCCTCAGCCGTCAGTTGACATTTTACAACAGCGAGCCATTTACCCACACCGGTGCGTTGGGTACCTACGCAGCTGGCGACAACCTCCAGATCTTGGGTGGTTGGACGCTGGGAATGGATACTGGGTTCGACCAGCTTAGAGGCGGAAATGCATTCCTTGGTGGCTTCATCTATTCACTGTCCGAGTCCACCAGTCTGACCTACATGATGACTGCTGGGAATCTGGGATGGCGTGGTGATGGATCTATCAACAGTATCGTTCTGTCGCACAACTGGACGGATAAGGTTCAGACTGTTCATCAGTTTGACGTCCTGGGCTCGAACAACCCAGGTGACTTCGGCGATGCTAGTGCAGTTGCTAACAACTCGACCGGTCTGATCAACTACGCCTTCTACACTATCAACGATAAAATGAAGGCTGGTGCTCGACAGGAATGGTATAAGGCTGACGGCACTTCCTACAACACGATGACCTACGGCGTGAACATCATGCCAATGGACAAGCTTGTTATTCGTCCTGAAGTGCGACACATGTGGGCGCCAGGAGCAGCCGGTGCTGCTACGGTTGGTGCTGCGGGCCATGACGATTTGTTCAATCAGACCGTCTTTGGCATCGACGCCATCGTCACTTATTAATTCAGAGAACGTCTGAAGGCAATTGTCTTCAGTGTTCCTGATCCAACTGACCGCAGCGGAGCCTCGTGTTCCGCTGCGGTTTTTGTTTTGGTATAAGTCGCCGAAAGGGCAGATAAGGTGGACTGGGCAGCGTTTTTGCCTGACCCAATTTGGCATTTGGAGAATGCCTGAGCTCTTCCGTTACAACTTCGTGCCAGGAACCAACGGACGTGTCGCTCGAAAAGGCTGAAGCATTGGTGATTCGCCAGGCGGATTTCAGCGAATCCAGCCGAGTCGTAACGTTCTTCAGCAAAGAATTCGGAAAATTTGCCGCGATCGCGAAAGGGGCCAAGCGTCTCAAGGGGCCTTTCGATGCTGCTCTTGACCTGCTTTCCGCGTGTCGCATAGTCTTCATAAAGAAGTCTTCCGGTTCCCTGAATCTGCTCACTGAAGCACGGCTGATTAGTCGTTTTCAGCCGCAAAGTTCGGGCGCCCAGGGCAGTCTGGGAAGTTTGTATGGCGGGTATTACATCGCTGAACTGCTCAACGGTCTGACGGAAGATTTTGATCCTGCTCCCGAACTTTATGATCTGGCATTCGCAAGTCTGACGTCGCTTTCGACGGCAGGCTGCTTCCCTTCAACACTGATTATCCACTTCGAAATCTCCCTTCTTCACCACATTGGTCTCCTTCCAAATCTGTTTGATTGCTCCATCTGCGGTGCCCCTGTGGAATTGAATTCCGGATACGCTCACTGGGTGAGCCAGGGTGGCTTGCTTTGTCAGGCCTGTCGGCGTGAGGAGTATTCTGGTGCCTCTATTTCTGCGGGCTCCATTGAGGTCTTGCGTCGTCTGACGGATGCTTCTGTGGAACTTGTCAGCCGTCTGAAGCTAAGTCAGCAGCAGGCGGAGGAGTGTCACAAACTGGCTGTTTCCTCAATCACTCACGCTCTTGGACGTCGTCCCTCAACACTTCGATACATTCAAATTTGATCCCTGAAAAGGCCTTGTGCGTTTCATGACGCACTAATGGATCAGGATTCTTCATGTTTCTACGCAGGATGCTCGATCGCCGGAAGGATTCGGCCCATCGACAGCGGTTGCTCAACGACCGTGTGGATGCGAGCGTTCTTGCGCAAAGTTTCCGGGTCCGTCTGAGTCTCCTTTTCAGCATTCTTTTGCTGTCTGGTTGTTCTTCGTTTTCTGACGACGAAGATTCCGGATTGTTCGGCCGGATGACCAGCATCAAAGGAATTCGAGGTCCTCTGGAGCGATCTCTTTACGGTGAAGAATCGGCTCTGGAACTTGGCCGCCGGTATACCGAAGCCGAACGTCGTGAAGCCCGTCGCTGTCGTGAAGCGTATGACAAAGGTGATTTCGAGCAGGCGATCAAGCTGGGCAAGAAAACAGCAAAGAAGTTCAAAGAATCTTCGCTCGGTGAAGAAGCTCAGTTCTATCTGGCAGAATCTCACTACGCTCTCGGTAAATATTCGGCTGCACAAAACGACTACGCGCAGCTGTTCGAAGACTACCCGTCTACCCGCTACGTAGAACCGGCGACTCGTCGTCTTTTCAGCATTGCTCGAGTCTGGCTGGAAGTAGCCGAACCGGTCGCGCGAAATGAAATTCGGCAGGTCAGCGGCGAGAAAGTGATTGATGAAGGCCCGCCGCCGAAACCTCCGCTGGATCCAACGCTGCGAGTTCGTGTGCTTCCGAATTTTCACGATCGCGGTCGACCTATGTTTGATACTCAGGGCCGTGCGCTCGAATGCCTGAAATCCATCTGGATGAACGATCCCACCGGACCGCTGGCCGACGATGCACTGATGCTGACTGCAACGTACTATCAGCGTCACGACAACTATGTGGAAGCGGATCGGTACTTTGAAATTCTTCGCGAAGAATATCCTGACAGTCCCCATCTGGAAGAAGCGTTTCTGCTGGGAGCCCACGTCAAGCAGATGAGTTATCAGGGACCATACTATGAAGGTCGCGAGCTGACCGGTGCGAGAAAACTGAAGGAACAGTCTCTGCAACTTTTCCCTGCCTCTCATCAACGACAGCAGCTGCGAAAAGATCTTGATCAGCTGTACCTGCTGGAGGCGCAGCGAGCGTGGAGCAAGGTTGAGTACTATCAGAAAAAGGGCCGACCAAGAGCTGTGGCGATTGCCTGCATTCAGCTGCTTTCAGAATACCCTGATACTTCGTTTGCGAAAGAGGCTCGCGCGCTGCTCAGGACAATCGATAGAAAGGAACTGGCCGGACTTCCGGAAGTTTCAGAATTCCTGGACTCTCTGCCGGCTGCTGAATCACCCGGGGCTCCTTCAGAATCCGTACCCGACGGCCCGCCAGTGAAATCGGTCAGTGATCCTCGTGTCATAGAACAGGGATAAGGCGAGCTTAACCCACGGACAGGTCCAAGAATGTCACTGGTTCACTCGGAATAAAATGCGTCGTTACCGTCTACTTCTGTTGGCTGCATTGTTCCTTGCTGCTCTCCCGGGCTGCGGTTACACATTCGGTACGCCCATGGTTCAGGGTGTTCGAACAGTTCATGTTCCGGTGTTCAAGTCCGATTCGTTTCGTCGCAATATGGACTATCTGTTGACGGAGGCGGTCCAAAAAGAAGTCCGGACTCGCAGTGGCTATCGTCTGGATGATGCCGAGACGGCCGACACAATTCTCCGAGGCCGTATCGTTGAAATTCGCAAGACGCCTTTGAGTGAAAATCGTTATGATGATCCTCGAGAACTGCAATTGATGGTCGGGGCAGAAGTCACATGGATCGACCGACGCAGTGGCCAGATTTTGCAGCAACAGACATTTCCTCTTGGGCCGGAACTGAGTCAGCAGGCGAGCAGTGTGAGCTTTGCTCCGGAAGTGGGCCATTCTTTGGCCACCGCTCAGCAGGAGTCCGCCACTCGCCTGGCATCTCGAATCGTCGATCTTCTGGAAGCTCCGTGGTAATGGGACGCAGCAGCAGGATCACGGATTCAGAATCTGATCTGCAGACGTTGCGCTTCTCGAAGAAATCGGGACTTTACAAAGACGGTGTCTTCCACGATCTGATCCGTGCTGATCACATGCACTTCCATGCGAACGCGTCCCTCACTGATTGGCAGAGAACGCTGCGGAGTACATTCCGTTCGTACGATCTGGTGGCTCGCTTTGGTGGCGATGAATTTGCCGTTCTCTGTTGCGGCTGCCGCCCGGGTGAGATCGATTTTACGATTGAACGTCTTCGCTGCGGCATGCAGAAACTTCAATCGGATCTGTCTATTCCACGGCCCATTCCAACACTGTCTATTGGAGCGTGTGTGATGCACGATCCGGGCGAGATTGGGACACGCAGTCAGATCATCGAAACTGCTCACGAATGTCTGTATTTCGCAAAGCGTGAGGGTCGCAATCGTTCGTTCTCGACGGAACTCGGAGTGGAAGGCGTCGTCGCATGCTGATCGAATGGTTGAACTTGTTCTCCGACTTCGCAAGGCTGGCTATAAGATCGGCGTTGCTCCGTACGCCTGCTGCGATACCAACGTGCCCACGTCCTGGGTACGTTTGTTCTGGCAGCGCTGCCGCTGGGACCGCACTGTGATCACATTCGAGTGCCGCAAACATGCTGACGTCGGATATCCATGGAACGATCACTTCCGCTGGTCCAATGGACTGCTGATGTTTGAACGCTCCCGCGAACACCCGGCCTCATTCCCCGCCGTGCAGAGAATTAGTTTCGCGGCGAGACCTGGCGGGGTAGCCGAACAGGGTCGATTCCCGGCATGATGGGCGTGAGCTTCGGGCCCTCAAAATCGAACAGGGCTGCGGTGAACCATTCTGAAGACCGTTCGTCGTCTGGTGCCGAGTTCCCATCATAAAAGGTCAGCTCGGCCAGAAGCAGGCTGGTGTCCGTGACCTGGGCTTCCGGCAGACTGACCGGCTGATTCAGGCGACGGTCGATGTACACGGCCGGACGAGTGTCAGGAGGGACAACGGCCGGATTGCCGGATTCTCCTGCACGAAATTCAATTCGCATCGCATCCGGCCGCATCACTTCGGGGGCCTGCAGTCGCACGATCGCCATTTGCGGTGAATACACACATTCACTAGACGTCAGATTGATCTGAACCTGTTTCAGGCCGTCTTTCTGGATCACGGTATCGAGCAGACTGAATCCAAATCGCTGCGTCACGTTGGTGCACAGCAGATTCCACGATTCGGCATCCCCTTTTTGGAACTCACACAGCATACCGCTGCCGCGATTCGCAAAGAGGACATTCTCCAGCTCACATCGATGAGGCGGATGATTGAACGAAAGTCCATAGCCGCCGCCGGCGAAGACGGTGCTCCGAATCATTATGATTCCGGCTTCACTGTTCGGACGCCGCCATTCGATGCCCTGAAAATTGTCGGCACTGGCGGGCGACTGAATCACACAGTCACTGATCGCCAAAGAACTGCACTGCGCTTCCAGCATCTGGCGAGCTATTTTCTGCCCAGTCTTCGCAGGCCTCTGAACATCATTCTGCGTCACAGGCCGCTGGGAAAGAGTCACGCCCTGAATCGCAATGGCCCTCGCTCTCAGCTGCCATCGCACATCCTCACGAATCAGAATCTTTGCCGTGGGCGAGGCTTTGCAGACGATCTGCAACGAACCCGGGAACTCACGCGGTTCGGCCAGATATTCCTGTCCGGGCTCAAGTCGAATAAATCCGTCCACATCTACCGCAGGAAGGGGCAGGGGGCCGGTCGACAGAGGGCCAGAGCGGGAAGCAGACGGCTGTTGAATTTCGACCGCGTTGTCTGCCGTTGAAGTCAGCGCAGCTGTAATGTCGCTGAAGGTGCTCAGCGTCAATGTCTTCGGAAGCACGCCCGATCGCGCGGTCAGAATGACCAGCGTGGCCAGGACTGCCGTCGCGGTCGCTGGCCACATCCAGGAGGACTTTCGAACGACTGGTCGGCGGGCAGACTGCGTTCGGGATCGGAGAGAATGATCGGGCATGGAGCGTGCCAGAGCTTTGCAGGCACTGAGCCCGTTTCCGGAATGTGTTCGCCATTGCTTCAACACTTCCGCAGCACTGGCCGGACGCAGTTCAGGCGAACGTCGCGTCAACGACAGAATGATGCGAGACATCCATTCGGGGCAATCGGGCACGGGAATTCGCACGTCCACAATGTCGTGATCTTTTTGCTTCATCAGGCGAGTGACAGGGTCGGCTGTCAGCACGACCGGGCGACTTGTCAGCAACTGCCAGAGAAGACAGCCCAGAGCATAGAGTTCGCTGCGAGAATCGGCCGTTCGTCCGGTCCCGGCAAGCTCCGGCGCAACGCCGTCGCAGTCACGCAGAGTCAGTTCCTGAGTCATTGCAAACTGAGGCTGCAGAAATCGCTTCACAAACGGAGCCGTCAAATGGACGCCTCCGCGAGTGCTGAGACGAACATTGCGAGTGACGATGTCGCCGTGCAGCAGTCGAGAGGATTCCAGCCATGCCAGCGCTACAAGCAGCTCTCGTCCGATTTCGGCGACGACCGCGGATGGCAATCGACCGCCGCGAATCAGAAGCTCCTCCATCGACCATCCGCGAACACAGGAAGTCACGAGATACACGGAGTGACCTGTTTCCGAAACGCTCGCGTCAGGCGATCGCTCCGCAACCATTTCCGTTGGCAGAATTAAGCTGGCGGGGGCCGAGTTGCGAGGACGCTCGATGGACGTCAGCAGTTCTTCCATCCGGCGAGCAATCTGCGGGTTCTGTGCAGCGTCCGAATGCTCGAGCGACCTCAGGACGAATACTGTGCCCTGTTGGGTGTCTTTCGCGAGATAGGTTTTCCGGCCGAGCGATTCCTGAAGCTGATAACGCCCGGCGGACAGCCGCACACCATTCTCATGAAGAATCTGATCCGCTTGCCATGGTGTGAGAACTCGTTGCTGAATGAGCGCGTCCAGCCAGACGGAGTCGAAGTCGGGCAGATCCTGGCACAGCTGCCGCACAAACGGCTCACACTGCTCCAGCTGGGCGCGCGTGCACAGCCCGCTGGTTGTCAGAAGTTCGCTCAGTCGTTCCGAAGGAGATCGCATCCATGCCGCCCCGAGTACTGAATGCCCGCAGAAATTGCCGTTCCATTGTCCGCGGTGCCTCATTCTGCAGAATTATCCCAGAAAATGGCGAAACACTACAAGCCCGGGTTTTCAGGGGAGAAGCGTGAACTGACCTTCCGCTGCAAGTTACAGAAGGGCACCTTTCCCGTATTTCACGGCGGCATCGCTCATCTCAGAATGTTGAGGTATCGGTAACCATCAGATAGCGGAAATGGCGGTCCCAAAGTAGCCGTCACGCTCCGAGTGACGAACTGCGATTCGTCATCTCATATCGCGACAAGAAAAGTCGTCATGTTCCTTGACGACGTCTGCCAGAAAATAGTGCATGGCTGGCTGCGTCGCAAAGTCGGCGCGACGATGCAACACAGCAAAACAGTAGCGCACAGTCATTTCAGGTGTTCGTCGAGACCGGTAAGTCAATCGCTCGTTTGACAGCCAGGGAACGGCGTTACATCGCCGCAGTCACCTGCGGCTCCGGACATAACGACAGAATCTCTGCATTATCGCAGTCGTTTGGAACGATAGAGTGCTTTCTGGCGAACATTCTGTAGGATGCATCCCCGGCGGGAGTTCAATTGAGCTTCAGCCGACACAAAAATTGTTTGCGGAAGACTAAGCGAACGGCATTCTGATCAATTCAGGTGCAGGTCGAACAGTAAGCCGATGTGGAGGAATCTCATTGCGAGGTTCCTCCACATCGGCTTTTTTTATGCCTTTAGGAAAACTTCGAACGGATTCGAAACTCAGCCATGACAGACTGACTTTCACTGATTGACGACATTCAGAACTACGCGCAGAACATCGTCGATACGGTGCGAGAGCCGCTGTTGATTCTGGACGCGACGCTGCGAGTTCGGACCGCCAATCGAGCGTTTTATCAGACGTTTCACGGCTCGCCGACAGGCCGAAGAAGCGCTCGTGAAGGCCGGCGCGTTGCAGAGTTTGCGTCCACTGCGAGTTCAGGTTGTCGATGACAACGTTGACACGGTCCTGAGTTTCTCGATGCTGTTGCGAGCGTCGGGGCACGATGTGCGAACAGCCCACGATGGCTTGTCCGCCGTTGAAACCGCAATCGCATATCGCCCGAATGTGGTCCTGCTGGATATCGGATTGCCTGGGCTGAACGGATACGAAGTCGCCAAGCGATTGCGGCAGAACCCGAATCTGAAGAACACCGTCCTGATCGCCCTGACCGGTTATGGCCAGGACACCGACCGACAAGCATCACAGCAAGCGGGCTTCGATCATCACCTCGTAAAGCCCGCGAGATTTGATCAGCTCAAGAAGATTCGGGCCACCGTTCAGGAGGGTTTGAAGGTGTAGAAGGGCTTTTAAGGAATCCAGCCATGAGTCGCAGGAAGCAGCAATGTACTGTCAAACGAACAAACAAATAGCAACGCCAGGAACAGCAGGCTGTCAAAAACTTTCGGAATCGCTTCCGCAACGAAGCGGGCCTTGCAAAATCTCGCCACGCTTTCCGCGCGACCCGCCGTGAACTTGAGAGTCCATCCCAGCGACTTCCTGAAGCAATTGGTCTTATCGTAAAAGCATCTGTTGAAACTCAATTGCGGCGTTAAGGTGAGTGGTACGCATTTGCCGCTGCGCATTTGCCCGCATGTATCTGCGCTGTCTGCCCGCGCGAATACACCTCCGGAATCATTCGGTACATCGATCGCTGTTCAGTAAACCGTGCCATCGGTTAGCATGTTGTCCCCACGCGAACTCTTTCTCTGAGGGCACAACATGTTGTTTGATACTCACACGAATCTGATGTGGTACCCGGATCATCTTTCCGATGAATTTGTGGAGTTCGCCTGGGAAGCCAAGCGAGCGAAAATGAAGCTGACTTCGGACGTGTATTTCGCCGGCAGCGACTGTCCGCAGGCGAACGCGTTTGATTCAAAGCCTGAACAGCTTCTGCAGGCAACATCCGAAGCTGACAAGGTTATCGTCTTCGGCATCAAAGCTCCGTTCTGCGGAATCAATGCGGACCAGGAACTGATCGCGAAGTTCGTAAAAAAGCATTCTGACCGATTCATCGGCTGGTGCTCCGTAAACCCGAATGACGCCGATTGTGTTGAACAACTTGAATACTACGTGAATGGTCTGGGTCTGCGAGGACTGAAGTGTTCGCCCATCTATCAGAACTGGGACCCTCAGGATCCCAAACATCTGCCGTTGTTTCGCAAAGCCGAGTCGCTGGGCATCCCGGTGAACATTCATCAGGGCACGTCTTTTGTTCGTCCCGGTCCACTCAAATACGCCAATCCGATTCTGCTGGAAGACATCGCGATCGCATGCCCCGATCTTCGCATCGTGATTGCTCACATGGGGCATCCCTGGGAAACGGAATGCGTCGTGCTGATTCGCAAGCATCCGAATCTGTACACAAACATTTCGGCTCTGCACTATCGTCCGCTGCGGCACTATCAGGCATTTATGACGGCGATTGAATACGGTGTCGAGCACAAGCTGATTTTTGGCTCCGACTTTCCTTCAGCGACACCAGCGCAGGTAATTGCCGGACAACACAAAGTGAATGACGTCGTCCGCGGCACCAATTTTCCACGCGTCTCCGATGAGATCATTCACAACATCATTTACGAAAACTGGAAGAAGTTTCTTCCGGAGTATGTTTGATGTCCGGAGCTGCAAGCTTGCAGAAATGACTGGCGACGCCGCTAGCAAATATGTGCTGAGCAAACGTTGAACTCTCAGCAATGAACATCCGGAAACACTCACAACCTGCTAAACGCCGTCGCAACTGGAAGGCCACAATACCTCCGCCTTAACCAACGGCCTCTGTCCGGGCTCGCGTCGGCGGCTAACAACATCGGTCGATGTGACCGGAGTGTCGAACGGGTGGGAGCTAAGTCCCTCCGTCTGGTCTCATCGACGCGGCCGAGGACGCGATATGTTGCAACGGTGGATTTGCTCAAACGATATGTTTTCTGTTCCCGTGGAAATGTACTGAAGTCATCAATTCGCGTGGTGATCACAGAAAACGCAGGCGTCTCACGGAACGACAGTCGCGATCCAGACATGATTTCGACTGCTTCCTGAACGTAGCGACCGCAAAGTCGGTTGATTGTTAGATAGGGCAATAAGAACTGCGGCAGACTGTGGCAAGTTCCTTGGGACAGCAGGGAGACAATTCTACCGTTCGAGGCCAATCACTCGGTCAACCTCTGATGTCGTAGTAACACCTTGTGCAATGAGCCGAAACCCATCTGCACGCAGAGTGACAAATCCTGGCGTTCTTGCGGCCGCCTTTAGTGCCAGCAGTGTCGGCTTTTTCAGCATCACATCTTTCAGACGCTCATTCGTCTCCAAGAGTTCAAACAATGCCCTGCGTCCAAAATAACCGGTGCCGAGACAGTATGCACAGCCGGTCGCTTCGTAAATGAAATCGCGTGCCAATTCTCCCATTCGCCGTCGCTCGTCCGAACTTGGCGTTCTGCGTTTTCGACAGCGTGTACAGAGAACTCGAACCAGTCGCTGTGCCAGAACCATGTTCAGAGAGGACGCGACAAGATTCGGATCGGCTCCCAGGTCGAGTAATCGGAATACGGTATTGATCGTGTCCTGCGCATGAACGGTGGAGAGGACGAGATGTCCGGTCATCGTGGCCTGCATGGAGATCCTGGCAGATTCCGCGTCACGAATTTCTCCTAGCAGCAGCACGTCAGGGTCCTGCCGCAACAGGGCTCGCAACATGTCGGAAAAGTTTTTTCCTCGGCTTGCGTCGACAGAGCTCTGAGTCACGCCTTCGATTCGATACTCAACCGGATCTTCAATCGTCATCACATTTCGCGATTTGCAATCAATGCTGCGAATCAGCGAATACAGAGTGGTTGACTTTCCGGAGCCGGTCGGCCCGCAAACCAGAATCATCCCGGCGTTCTGCTCCATCACATGCTGCAAACGAGAAATCAGCGATTTCGGTGCCCCAAGAGATTGCAGTGATTGCGGCGAATTAGCGACATCCAGAATGCGGATAGCGAGTTTCTGTCCATGAACCGACGGAGTGAAGCTAATACGAAAATCGGTGCGCCGTCCGGGCGCAGTCGCTGAGAAACTTCCCTCCTGAATTCCAAGCTGACCGGCAAAGTCGATCGCACACAGGACTTTAATGACTCCCGCAACTCGGCTGCCCACATCTTTCGGAATCTGCACGATGGGAACAAGCATTCCATCGACACGCATTCGGGCTTCGAAGTTCTCCTCCTTCGGTTCGAAATGAATATCAGTTGATCGAGTCTGATAGGCGATCATTACAAGCAACCCGAGGGTCTGTATTCCGTCCCCCGAATCGGCATGACCGACCACCGGTAATTCCTGACCACGTGATCCGATCAGCATGATCTGGTCGAGACCAAAACTCTGCTGGGGAAGTCGCGACGAACGTTCTTTGAGTTCTCGCAGATGTTCGGGCACATCAACCTCAGCAGCCGATTTTCCTCGAAAGAAGCCGAAGAATCCCCCGCTTTTTTTTTCCGCGACTGGCTCTACCGGCTCGGGGTCCTCTTCAGCAACATCCGGCTTCTTCGTACGTGCAGGCGGCGTCTCTGTTGTCTTCTGCAATTGCTTCCGTCGTTGGTTTGTAACAGGTGGCTTTGCTTCGATCGGTTCCCAAATAGGAATGTCGAGGTCGTCGACAGGGCCGGGAGCTACACTTCGCTCCGGGCCTCGGCGACGCACGCTGACGGACTCCGATGATGCAATTTCGTCCTCATCGAAATCGTCCTGTGAATCTCCAGCCAGTGGGATGGAGTCTCGAGTGCTTCCAGACGAAGGACGCCCACGAGATGGTCGGCGTCTGGCGTTGTGATCCGAATCTGTTGAGTAGAGATCATCGAAGTCAATCGGTGGGGGTTGAGCAACATCGACATTCTCCGCTCGCGACGAAGGTCGGCGACGCTTTTCCGGAGCTGGCGATGGATTGCTGTGTGCTCCCCCTATATCAAAGTCGTCGTCGGAGCTTCCTTCACTGGCTTCGTCTTCTGCAGCACGAATAAACAACTCCGGAAAATCTGCGGCGGGGCGCCATGTCGTACCGTCCTTTGAAACTTCATAATGGCGTGCAAATCTTCCGCGACGGGCCAGCGAATGCAACTGTTCCACAGTCAACGGACCCTGCCTCCGACCACGCACACGAATGTAATATCGTCCGTTCATGTCCAGCGTACCTGTCATTCAAGCGGCAAGAGTTTTTGAATTGGCCCCTAGTTCATAATCTTAAGGATCCCAAACACAATTACGGCGATCAATGCCACGGCAGCAACAATGATCAAGCGCAGTTTTTTACGTCTTTGGTGAATCCAGACCACAGACGTATAGGATTCCTGAACGTCTTCAGGAAGTTCGAAACCAGGAATTCGTAACGTCATCCCGTAACGCCGATCGATTTCAGGGAGAGGATATCCTTCGTCGATTGCTCTTTGCAGCTTCTCGACGGCCTCTTCAAACTTCGCCTGGTTCTGCATGTGAACCTGCTGCTGCGACACCCATCGGAGCACCGGCTGAACTAGTCTCTGGAGCTTATGCACACCATCGGATTGTGCACAGCTTCCGATAACCTGTTCCCATTCTTTTCGGGTACTGGCAGCCCAACTGAAATTTTCGTCGTGGTGTGCATCCTGCAAATCTTCTGCCAGCTCCTCCAGGCGTTGTTCTGCGGCAACCTGCCGCAGTGCTTGAACTTCCTCATCAACTCGCTGGATGAACTTTTTCTGTGGTGGCGAAAGCCATTTCCCATGCAACTCCTTGGCGAGTTCTCTCAGCTCGCCGAAGTCCTGATTCCTGCTGGCGACCTGAAATTGATCCTTCATCTGACGGTGTCTTGCTTCTTCATAGCTTCTCAAATCATTTTCCCAATTCGGGTTTCCGGAATCTGCTTCGGCGATTTTTCTTAACAGAACGATTCTCGCTCTGAGTGGAGCACGCAACAAAGATGAGATGCGGAACATCTTCATGTGTGATTTGAGCGGACCATCATCGGAGTAGGCTCGATTCAGATCCGCTGCGATCTCGATCTGAAGTTCCGGGGCCACGGTCAAGCCGAGTTCCGCGACAAAATCATTCCATTCTGGTAACTCCGAAAAGTCCAGAATTGCGACCACGTCAAGCAATTGTGGTTCTTGCTCTGCAAGCTGGACTGCTTCGGAACGCAGACCTTTGGCCATCAGAGTATCACACTCTCTGAGTCGCTTGTTTGTGCGCCGAATCTGATTTGTCAATTCGCCGTGCAACTCACGCAACTGTTCCTTCGCCGGGCTGCTGGAACTGGCGAGTGTCACCTGGATGCGTTCAATCAATTCGTACAAATCAGCCATAGCACTTTGGTCACATAGAAACGATTAGGTAATTACTTCCTGCAGGGGCCAATCACTTAAGCCATATCAGCCAGACTACAAGCGCAATCACGGCGATAACAACAAACAGCCCGGTAACGATCCACCATGTTTCGAGCTTTTTTGCTTTCGGGGTGGGAGTGTGTCGGCCCTGAGGGATCTCGCGTTCACTACGTCGCTCGCGGGGATTTTTTGCTGCGAGTCGCGACTGTCGTGATCGTGCGCCTGCCTCTCGGCGACGCATTTGGCTTCGCGTAACTGGACGTCGATCAAACCCTTCCTGTCCTTCTGGCTGTTCGTTTGAGTCATCTTCAGATTCGTCAATCGAATCAACATTGAGAGAAGGCTGATTCGACCTCTTCTGGTCCACCCCACTCAGACGAGAGTTAACGTCGATAACAATGCCAACAGGACGATTTCGGACCGCTGTTGCTTCGGCCATTCCATCTCTGAGAAATCGCCAGTGACAGTCTCCACCAGACGAACGTGTAAAATAAGTACTAAAGCTGACTCTCCATTGAATCCGTGTGGAAAGGTGCTGTAGGGCTTCGTGGACCATGCCAATAACATTGCAGCCGTCTGGAACGATTGCAAACACGGGTTCAAAGTCATTCTCGACAGATCTGGCCACGACAGCCGACCAGCCCGCATCCCCGAATGCAGTCTTCCAGGCATTCGCTGGAATTCCGCCAGAACTAACGGGCTTCGGCAGGCGATTGGCCGGTAGCCATTCTGGAGAACGAGCCCATTTAGTAAACCAAAAATCTGGATCTGACAGAAGCAATGTTGGAGAGCAATTCGTTAAACGCACTTCGTCTAATGACAATGCGAGATGGTGAGCGATCTTGTTGCTGCGACCAGAAAAATCTGCACCCGCATCGGCTACCCTTGATAGCACAACAAATGTTTCCTCCTGAATCCTGACCGACTGGCAACAGAAATTCACAGGATTGAGTTTCGACCCGGTCGGATGCTGATGTTGGTAACCGCTGAGGGACTCCAATCGCTCCATTAATTGCCTGGGAATACCAATCGTGGCAGCCACTGTACAGAATCCTCTGGATCCTGCGTGCAGCCCTTGCTGGCTTGAAGTGTAGACAATCTCGAAACTCACGTAGGGTTCACTCCTGCTCGTCGGAGTTATGCTGCCGCTCTATTGGCCGGGGAATCAAGCCACCGCTAGTCAGTGACAGGAGATACAACAGTGGAAGTTCTGCCCATTGCGGTGAAATGCTCCCCGGTCGAACTCCAAACCGGCCCGTTTCGGCCTCAAGAGTGGGAGCATGTCCTAATGCCGATACCGGGACATAGGTAACGTCTTCTGCGAAACCCTCCGCTGCATTCACGAACTCCGGCGCGTAACGTAACATGAGTTCACGTAAGTCAAGAGAAACCTGTTTGATGCGACGATGGTTGAGTACGGTTTCGATCGCTTCGCTATCGTTGTGTTTTCTTCTTTGCAGGATCTCACCGAATGCTGCAGCTCGCCGCTCAAAGCTTGCATCAAGCAATCCACGCCAGGCATCAAGTTTGGTCATTGCTACAACAATTGGGCGTTTGTACTTCTCGTTCTGGCTCAGTGAGGCTTGTGTTCGAATACGATTGGCAGCTTCCAGCATGACCTGATCCTGCCGAAAGCTCAACCCGGCAGTAGTAATCTGTGGATCTTTGGATATTCCTTTGCAAGCTTCGCGGAATCGAACATGTTGAGTAGGATCGAAGAGAAAAATCAACCCGCTTGAAACGGTGAGGTGCTGGGTTGCCGGACTGATCGACGATCGTCCACCTGGCAGAAAATGCTCGCCTGCATTATCATACAGGCAGATAGCGCGAGACATTTCGGCGACCTTTTCTCCCTGAGGATGGCTTGGTAATGGCTGAACCGAAAACACGAACGGCCTCGGGTACCAGAATGTTTGGTCGCCAAACCTCACTGGATCATAAAGCTCTCCCTCTTTTTCGGTCTTAGGCAGTGTTGTCAGCTCGTTCGGATTCTCGTTAAAGAACAGTCGCTCTTCTGACTGATTCAGCACACGATTCGAATCTGGGTCCGCGTCGGAAAAACTGAGGTGAAAATAGCTCCCCATAGTTTTTCGCAGAGTCCATGTCGTGGTAGCAATCAAGTGGGATTTTCCAGATCCCGGTGACCCAAGAATTGAATAGAACAAACTGCGCATCTCGAACATCGCCCGAGGAATGACCAAATGGCATTTCGGGCAAGCCAGTTCGCTGCAAACTGAACCATGGCTATCCAACGCGTTCCCGCTTACGTCAAACCGTGTGGGGAGAAACCGCCGCTGACACTCGGCACCCAACCGAGCATCGCCGTTCAATGCGGGATGTGACGACACCCACAGTGTTTCCTCTAATGGGAAAACATGCCAACAGTGTGGACACGTTGCTCTTGAAGGGATGTGTTTCGCAGACCTGGTCACTAACAACTACCTCAGAATACCGCCCGACCACTCTTGATACAGACGAGGCACCGAATCCGCATTCGACCGATGGGAATGATCGTTTCCGGCGGCACCTCAAACGGTTGATTGACGCTTTGAGTCTAGTCCAAAACAGAAACGCCAAAAAGCGAGATCCTGCCTTATCACTCGAATTGTCCCTGTATTCTGCTTTTAAGCATCCTCATTGCATCAAAACTTTTCGGGTACTCCCACTGCCCGTGTCCAATGCACGATGTGAGAATGTAGCTGTGAAGTACCATCGCTGCGTGGCACAGCCTGTATAGGCCGTGTTGCGACGCAACAAGAAGCAGACTTGTGCATGTCCAGTTTTCATGGCAGGCTGGATTTCAGAAGATTGCCTTCCCATCGGCTTCTTGTGCTTGCGACACACTCCCACTCGGTGGAAGTGCCACCCTATGGAGTCGCGCCAATGACAACAGAATCTGTTGAAAGCAACGGTCGTCACGATCTTAGCCAAAACAGAATCTCCCTTCCCTGCTCCAGTCCGTCACACCGGATGCGGTTCGATTCATCTCCTGCGACGCGTTAGCGGCGTATAGCGATGCCCGAGACAGAAGCTTCGAACGGCTGCAGTCGGGCTGACAGAATTGCCCGCTTTATGCAGAGAACGCTGGTGGTGATGGCTAAGAGCGATCGTTTATTCCATGTCCTCTGTTGACTCCTGTGTGCGTTTCAGTGCGCTGGATCGATGACGTCGCTATACTTTTTGCCGTGAATCGTCGGGCTGGCTCATGAGAGATGGGACTTCGGGCCGGGTTGTGTCGTCAGGGGCCGGACGTCCGCTGATCGCGGGCTGAGAAACGCTAAGGTCGTGCTCTGGTTAACGCTGACGGTGCGAGGTATTCAGCAACGGAATAAGTGAAGTCATTATGAGTGAATATCAATACATCGAGTTTCGAGCGATTGACCGGTCGCTGAATGACAAGCAGTTGGCGTTCGCTCAGCAACAGTCGTCGCGGGCGGAGGTGTCTCGGCGGTCGCTGACGGTTGAGTATCACTACAGCGATTTTCGTGGAGATGTTGACGGTCTGCTGCGGAACGGATTTGATGTGTTTCTGCGCTACGCAAACTATGGAGGGCGTGAAATCAGGCTGCGAATGCCGGCGGGGTTGCCGTTTGACGAAAGTGTCTGGTCGGAGTTTGTGGATGGCGACGGCCTGGTGTGGAGCAAGGATGCGAATGGGCAGGGCGGTATTCTGTCGCTCAGCCCGTATCATGAGTCGGGAGAACTCGACGAAGAATCGGAGTTCGACGAGTATGTTGACGCTGCCGTTCAAATTCGCGAAAGCCTGATCGCAGGAGATCTCCGAGCGTTGTATCTGCTGTGGCTGTGTGCGGCGGATGATGACAACAACGATCCCGATGAGACCATCGAACCTCCGGTGCCGCATGGCCTGGCGGAATTGCAAGGTCCCAGTGAGAAGCTGCTGCCGTTTTTTGGTCTCGACACTTTGTTGTTGAAGGCTACTGGGGAAGGTGTTGAAAATGCTTCAGCCAATGTCTCGCCGAATAAAGCTTTAGAAGACTGGGTGCGATCGTTGAGTGTCGAGCAATCGAAGACTCTTTTGACTCGCTTTCTGATTGAGGATTCTCAAGCCGTCAAAGCAGACTCGCTTGCCGAAATTCGCGCAGCGCAGCCAAGCAGCTCCTGGTCAACAACTGAGAAGAAGCGTACGTTCAGTCAGTTGCTCGATCTCTGCGGATTGCTGAGATCAGAAGAGAACATCATTCGCCAGCGAGAGGCAGATGCAAAGGCCAAACGTGAAGCGGCCAAGGCCGAAAAAGAGCGGCAGGCAAGAATGAAAGAGATGGTTGCGTCGCCGAAAGCATGGCTGACCAAAGCGGAGAAGCTGGCGGACGCTCGAGGAACCGACAACTACAAAGCCGCTGCCGATATTCTGGCCGATTTGCGTGAAGCGATTGGTGGAGAAGAAGGTGACAAGCTCGCTCGTCGCCACGCGGCGGACCTGGCGAAGAAATATCCGACGCTCAATCAACTTAAGGCATCGCTGCGTAAACGCGGCTTGCTTGACTGACACTGATGAGCTTTTTGTTACGGCCCACGAATAACAGTGAAGCGAATCAGTTGTTTCCGTCATGGCGTGTGTGCGACAGATTTGAAATTTCAAAGTTAGAATTTCAAATTTGAAAGTGACGCACGGCGTGAGGCAAAACCGTGGCTGAACTCCTGGGGGTTCAGAAACACCCTCGAATTCTCACGAATCCGGCTACTCCAGTGAGTTTCGCTAGGCGTTCTCACTCAATCGGCACATCTGGTTCCAAAGCCTCGGTGTCTGGGAAATTGCTGTGCTCGGTGAGGGTTTGCAGGCGTTGCAGGAACTCGGTGAGGAACTGGTGCGAATCTTCCGCATTCAGCATCACTCCGTCCGTGCGGAGACTTATGGAAAGTTCGCCTGCGTAGTCCCCAATGGACATGGCTGCCAGTGTGTTTGGTCGCACAGGAGCGACACCGTGAATCTGTTCGACTACGACATTTCCGGCAATCCAGCGTCCTTTTTGAAGCGGAAAGCGGCCACGGAAGCGCCGTCGCACGTCGCCTACATTGGCCATGACAGCCGTGCTGAGCACCGTCTTATAATTCAGGAACATCTTCATTGCGCCGGGAATCTTTCGCAGTACACGAAACAATTTCAGGCACACGATTCCTTCACGGTTAAACAGGACGTTACTGGTCTGCTGATGAATGGATTTCAGCAGTTCGTCCGGATCTTCGCAGTCGGCTTCCCGTCTTGTAACAAGTGCGTAGCTGACGACATTGGCAGCCGACATGTTGTCATGCCGGCTGGTGCGCATGCTGAGGGGGATTGCCAGACGAATCCACCGCCTTCCAAATGAAAGCCCGGCTCGACGATTCCAGTCACGGATGTGCAGAGTCATCTCGCGAACCAAAACATCGTTAAGGGAAACCTGCAGCTGATTGGCCACGGCTCTTAAAGTCCGGTGTAAGGACTTTGGAAGCAGATGACTCCGAATGGCAGACTGATCGAAAGGGTTTAATGATCGATTCGCGTGAACCTTTCGTGCGGGATCGCCCGATGAAATTTCTGCCGATGATGCCAGTATCACGGGTGCTCGAAAGAGCAGACGAGAGATCTTGCCGATGATCGTTGTTAAAGATTTTTTCTGACGCTGCGTTGAGGAATAACCGGTCGTATAGTTTTCCCGTTCAAGCAAAAGAGCAGGGTTGGGCAGTTCAAAGTCCGGACGTTTGGCTTCGGGCGGAGCAGTTTTTTGACCATACCGGGCAAACAGTTCCCCAATTAATTGCAGGGCACCGATGCCGTCGCAGCAGGCGTGATGCAGATACACGACCACTTGAGCCCAGTGATCAGCGGCGAAAACATCCACTCGTATACCTGGCTCATTGCGGATATCAATGGAGACCACCGGCGGCACAAATTCTCGCGCGGTCACTTCGGCCACTGTTTCCCAATGCAGGATCTTTGAAACTCGCTCTTCTGACAGCCGAACAGGAACCCAGCACCATCCTTTGCCGGGAAGTTGCTGAATTCGGCAACCATGCAGCGGATGCGACGCTATCAATTCCCGCAGCGATGCACGAAGCGGTGCTTCCGAAATGGTGCCGCTGACATGCACGACCATCACAAAGACCATGGGGTGCGACGGACGATCATCCGTCAGCATGTAATATTCGAAATCCGAAAGACGCAGCGGGAAAAAATCGGGCGTGACGGATTTTGTGGATTCATTAAGTTCAGTCACAGTCGACATTCCGTTTCAAAGCAAGGACGACAGGCTGGAAGTCGCTGCTGGACAAATGAGGCTATAGTACACTCGAAGTTGAAACCAGAGTGTCATCATCAGGCGGCAGCGATGTCCTTCCTTTTTCGTCGTGCTTCGGGCGATGTCTTCCACCGCCGATGAACCCAGAAGTACTGCTCAGGAGCTTTTCGAACCAGTTCCTCCAGTGCCGTTGTAAATCGCTGCGTGAGCTGGCCGATGCCATCGGCTCCCTGATAGTCGTTAGAATCAATCACGTCCTGTGTGGTCAGACTGAAGCGAACCCATCGCGTGTTCTGCTGAGATTCTTTCGGAAGACGAAATGCGCCTCCGACCACAATCAACGCGTTGTAGTGCAGCGCCATCAGGGCAATGGATTTAAATGTCGACGCGGGTCGACCAAAAAAATCCACAAAGACACCCGACCGCCCGGCGTCCTGATCGCACAGCAGCGACGCCATTCCCTTATTCTCCATGATTTCCGCCAGCTCGGTTCCGGCACCCTGTTTCGAAATCAAAGAGTTGCCGGTTGATTCGCGAAAATTCTGGAACCAAAGGTGCAGATAGGGATTGTCCAGAGGTCGAGCGACAACGCCCATAGGAAAACCGAAGTGGCCAAAGGTGTTCACGCTGATTTCCCAGTTTCCGAAATGTCCGCCAAGAAACAACACGGCCCGCCCTGAACACAATGCACGAACACAATCATTGCGTCGTTCAAAATCCAGAACGTCCGCGCACGTCGCCAGTCGAAAGCGACGCGGCAACTGCACCATTTCGCAAACCATACGAAACAGATGCTGCCACATGCCGTAGATGATTCGATCGGCCTCCTTTTCTGACAGCGCGTCGCCAAAAGCAATTTGAAGGTTCTCGCGAGCTACGTGGTAGCGTGTGGCCTTCCGCGGAACGACATACATAAGCACCCACGCGAGTCCATTGGCCAGGGCGATCGTTGATCGGACCGGCAAACATTTCACGACGAACAGCAGCGACTGAAAAATCGCGTACTCGAAAAGATGACGGGCTTTGAGAAGAGTCATGAGCTTGAAGAACACATCTGTAAAGGAAGTTTGATCGGGAACATCCTGACGACAGGTGAGAGGCTGAGAACATGGTCGTTCAGAATGCTCGATGCATGTTTCCCGCGCCGTCATCCACATATGGCAGCCAGAGCAGGGCGACTCTATCAACGGCGGTGTCTGTTTTTCTAGGTGCGATTTCCAGACTGTCGAACTTCATCACATCCGTATCAAACTGATGCACGATCTCATTGGCCTCCGTCTCGACGGTGGCGTTCAACTCCTCACGTTCCTGCAGCAAGACCGTATATTGCTCTTCCGCAATGCGGATATCGGTTGTTTCAGATGCCGCATTCGTGGCCGATCGAATTACAGATCCTGCTCGGCTGGCGTTGGTTGCCGTGCCCAGCTTCCGGCCGAACAGAGCTCCCAAAATACTGGTTCCGAGATTGACGGCCGTGTTCAGTGTCTTGGATGATCGCTGCTGCTTTTCTTTTTCGATCTTCTGTTCCGCACGACGAATCTTGTCATCCAGAGTTCCGAATTTCGTCGCATACTTTCGTCGAAGTTTCTCCACCAGTCGGTCGCGTTCTTCACGAGCCGCGTGAAGCAGTCGAATGCGGAAGTCGTTTTCGGACTCGCCCGGTTGCGACGTCTGCTTGAGTTCCTCGCACGTGAACACGACCAGCTTGCGATCTCGATACAGATGGTTCTTGATCGCTGTAGTCCAGCCTGTGTAGGACTTCTTCTGTGTTAGTTCTGCCGGTAGTTCTCGGAAATCTGCGTTGGGGAATTCCGGTTCGGGCAGCAACTGCGGCACATCGGCCTCGTCCCATTCGTCCGCCTCCATCCATGGATCCGCAGGAATCGAATCTCCCGCAAGCCGAATGAGTGTGACTGGATCCCAAAGATCGATTCCGTTCTTCGCATCGGCGAAATGGATCCGCGTCTGACCCAGCAGTGCAGGGCGATACACAAACTGATCGGCCTGAACATGAGCGGGAAGAAAGAACTCCGCAATGCCAGGTGGCAACACAGGACGACTCGGCTGACTCGGCAGTTCTGTTGTCGGAGCAGCAAACCGAGTCGCTGTCGGTGCGGAATTCATCACCTGCACGGCAGATGTCGCTGGCGGATGTTTTCCCTTCAGCGGCGCCATCAGGACTTCGATCTGCTGACGGCTCACGGGGCCTCGAAGATAGGACAACGCCCAGCGACTGCGGAACACCGTCGGCGCGTCTTCGTGCACGTTGTTCATCAGGAACACGCGGCTGCCGAGTCCCGCCAGAGTCTGTTCCATCTGCTGCCGATCAAACGTCGATCCGACTGACGCGGCTGCGCCTTCGAGTCCTTCGAGAACTCGCATCTTGTCACGTTCCGTCTGCAGTCGACCGAGGAACCACGTGCCGCAGTTGGACAGGCCTTTGTAGTCCAGGTCCACCGGATTCTGAGTCGCCAGAACGCAACCCAGCCCAAACGCTCGCGCCTGTTTGAGTAATGTCAGCATTGGAAGCTTGGACGGCGGGTTCGCGGTCGGCGGGAAGTAGCCAAAGACCTCATCCATGTACAGGATTGCCCGCAGGCTGGAAGTACCTGTCTGTGCTCGCATCCATGTGAGTACTTCGTTCAGCAGGATCGTGACGAAGAACATGCGTTCCTGATCAGACAGATGCGCGATTGAGATAATGGCGAGCCGAGGTTTTCCGGCGGGCGTGTAGAGCAGTTTCTGGATATCCAGCGGCTCACCTTCCAGCCACGCGGCGAAGCTGGGTGACGCGAGAAGGTTGTTCAGCGTCATGGCCAGTTTGAAGCGGTCACCGGACGGATAGAAGGATTCCAGATCCAGAAACCCGACCTTGTTAAACGGCGGCGATTGAATGCTGCGGATCAGCGAGCCCATGTCGACGTTTTGACCACTGCGCCAGAAGTATTCCAGAATGTTGGACAGCAGGATATGTTCGCGACTGCTGATGGGATCGGCGTCAATCTGCAACAGCGCCAGCAGCCCGGAGACCGACGACATGATGCGACCTCGCAAAGCATCGGAATCGGATCGCACCTGATCGTTCGGCGCGTCAAACGATTTCAAAACAGTGATGGGTCGCCCGGCATTGCTGGCCGGGGTGTAGATTTCGACATCGGCCGCATCGCGAAATCGTTGAATTCGTTCGGGCGTCTGTCCCCATTCGGCCAGCCCGTTGCGCCACATGTCGGCAGTTTTTTTGGCGAACTCCGGCACCGTCATGCCGTTGCGGCTGGCTTCCTGCGGATCAACCCACGGCTGAAAATCTTCCGGGGCCAGCCGCGGAAACGCGAGCATCAGATTGCCGAGATCGCCCTTGGGATCGATGCAGATGGCCGGTGTGCCATCGATGGCCGCTTCTTCCAGCAGAGCGAGGCAGAGTCCGGTTTTGCCGCTGCCTGTCATCCCGACGCAGACCGCATGAGTCGTCAGGTCTTTGGAGTTGTACATCACTGGCTGTTCTGGTGATGTGACTCCGGTTTTCAGATCATGCGTTCTGCCCAGATAAAACTGGCCCAGTTTTTCGATGTCGGTCATAGGAGTGTGTGGCCTGGTCCGTGTGGTGGATCGCTCTGGTTGACAGCCTGCAGACAGAATTTGTTGAACTGATTTTAAAGCAGACAGCGAAATCATGGAATGATAGAAAGAATTTCTCGCGACAGGAACAACGTTCGCTGTCGATCGTCGCCGTCAATGTTCGGCAGGCTTCGAATTGGGACACATTCCCATTCGCATGAAAAAAGGATCCAGTCGAACAGCAAGGGTTCGCCAGTTGTGATGGGGAACTGCCGGATAGAGATGATGTTCAAGATGATAAAGATGGTCAGCGGCGAGCAGCCGTGCGTAGCCGTCCATTCTGCCGTGAAAACCGGGGTATTGTAGAAATGAGTTGTGTGATACATCGCGTTTCATGGGCGGAAGAGCAAAACGACCGAGTTACGCGGAGTTGGCAGCAATCGTTGTCGAGTTGCGTGCGGAGGTTTTGCAATTG
>QWOO01000040.1 GCA_003669615.1 Planctomycetota bacterium | reverse complement strand
TCCAGCCGACACTGCCGGTCGGGACACCACAGAACTCTGAAGAAGCCTCACCTCCGGTCCGTGCTCGAATCATCACAGGACCACGCGATGTCCAGGCAGACTCCGTCCGTCATACGGCCGCGACACTCTCTGTTCCGCCCGAAGATTTTGAGACACTTCGACAGAAGATCTTTGCTTCTTTTCTGCAACAGAAGATAGCTCCCGTACCCATTGGGTCCTCGTACCGAATTGGGATCGTACTGGTTTCGTTATTCATGATCATGCTTCCGCTAATCTATGTTGCATTGATCGGCGTGGTTAGCTGGAGTGTCTGGTATCATGCCTCCCATCACACGGGAATCATTACGGCTGCAGCATCTTCCACCAGTGGTCGAAATTCCGGTCGCGCTGTTGTGTTCGGATTCCTGGTTTACGTCACGCCCATCATTGCTGGTTCGGCGCTGATACTGTTTATGTTCAAGCCGCTGTTTTCTAAACCGGCCAATGATTCAGGCCGCAGGACTCTGAAACCAGCGGATGAGCCCCTGCTGTTTGAGTTTGTCGACCGGATTTGTCGGGCCGTCAATGCACCTCGTCCCCGCCGAATTGATATCGACTGCAACATCAACGCCAGCGCCAGCTTTGGACGTGGCCTGTTGAGCATGGTGGGCAACGATCTGGTCCTGACACTCGGTATGCCTTTGGTCGCTGGTCTGACGATGCGGCAATTCGGCGGTGTGCTGGCTCACGAGTTCGGCCATTTCGCGCAGGGTGCTGGTATGCGTCTGACTTATCTGATCCGATCGATCAGCTATTGGTTCACTCGAGTTGTCTACGAACGCGATGCGTGGGACGAAAAACTGGCCGACCTTTCACATAGTCTTGATATTCGCATCGGCTGGATCCTGTATCTCACGCGTCTGGGTGTCTGGCTGACTCGCAAAGTTCTTTGGGTCCTGATGGTGAGCGGTCACTTTGTCGGTGGCTATCTGCTGCGTCAAATGGAGTTTGATGCGGATCGCCATGAAGCTCGTCTGGCAGGCAGCCGCACCTTCGCAACAACGGCGAGGCAGTTGTCTGTGCTGGGTGTTGGCTATCGAGGCGCTCTTTCGGACCTTGGAATTTTCTACCGCGAAGGACGACTGGGTGACAATCTCCCGAAGCTGATTCTGCTGAATGTTGATCAGCTTCCTGAAAAGGTCCATGCAAAAATCGACGAGATGATTCTGGACTCAAAAACAGGGCTGTTTGATACTCATCCGTCCGACCGCGAACGCATGGCAAGCGCCGCGAAAGAAGACACCGAGGGAATTTTCCAGCTGCGACTTCCAGCCGCGCATCTCTTCAAACGGTTCACCTTTCTTTCCCGCGCCGTGACATGGGATTACTACAAAGAAATCTTCGGTGAGGAACTGAAGAAATCAGATCTGCATCCCGTCGACAAGCTGATGGAACTTCAAAAGATTCAGCAGGCGGCATGGAAAGCCCTGCAGCGTTTTTTTCAGGGGCACGTGTCGTGGTACCGCGCATTTCCCAGTCCGAGTGCCGCATTTAAACTGCCAAAAGACGTGACCAGCTCCGCCACCGTCATGAAACGCAGCCGCGCCGCGATGTTGAAGGAAGCGGATCAATACGGCAAGGTCTGGAAAAAATTCGACGAAGGCGACACGCAGCTGATTGAGATCGGTCTGGCCGACTTTTTGCTCAAGGCTGGCGTGAAGATTCGCAAGAAAGATTTCACGATTTCGCTCACCAGTCGCAGCGAAGTTCAGAGTGCTCGCGAAACGGTGGAAGTCCGCCAGGGTCAACTGGAACCGAAGCTGCTGCCGTTCGAAGATGCTGCAGCCAATCGACTCTACGCGTCCCTGCAGCTGGCTCGCACGCCGGAGGTCATGAGTGCTCTGGCAGAGTTCGGTGTCTCAAAGACCGAGCTGGATCAGTTGCTGAAGATCTTCAGTCATGTGAATGAACGACTGGGGCAATTGCTGGTGATTCGAGACTCGCAGATCGCGCTTGGCAAACTGCTGTCCGTGCTGTCAGATAACAATGAAAACCCTCAGCTGATCACGCAGATTAAGAATCATATGTCTGAACTCTCGGAACAGATCACGCATCTTCGCGAGTCCTTTGAAGCCACTCCCTATCCGTTCGACCACGCTCGCGCGGATATCACAGTTGCCGACTATCTTTTGAAGGAACTTCCGGACCCAGAAAATCCCGTGGCCTTGTACGAGGCCGCTGATTCGATCGGCAACGCTCTGCCACCCATGCAGGCTCGCGTGACTGGACGACTCTGCCAGATCGCCGAAATGGTGGAGACACACTTCGGATTGCCATTGCTGGAAGATCCACCGGAGGATGAGGAAGTAGATCTTGGGGATGATGACGATGAGTGAATGAGTTCATCGGTAAACGGTGAGCAGAAGAGCAATCATCACGCACAACAGACAGCCAAACGTCCCGTTGATGATGGCTTCAAGGTTGCGAAATAGAATGCGGAGGGACAATGTCACTGCTTTTCGTTGTGATGAACAACCTTGGAAGAGTCCCCTGAAGAGCTTTCAGGCCTGCGATCAGGCAGTGCGTTATCCCTGGCTGCTGGTGGCGCAACCTTCTTCGCAGACTTCAGCATCAGACTCACCTCGAACAACTGGGAAACCTGTTCCAGCCTTGCAGAAATGGCTGACGCCGACATATCTGCCATGGTTCCTTCAGCATTACGAGTCTCCATATCACTCTCCGTCAGTGAGCCTTGCAATATCAACAAGGTCCTGAGGCCGGCCGGCAATCGTTTTCATCTGAATCAGACCACTTCGCGACACGACCGGACAAATCACGCCATCAACTTCGTAAAACTCTCGCGATTCCCAGACCTTTTGAAGCCCTTCAGAAACTACGATCAGGTCCAGAGGAATCAATTCTGTCCCCTGTGCCTTGGACACTCGATAAATGTCCATCGCCATCGGCGTCTTTGCTCGAAACGGCATTCGACCACTCGGAATCCAGAACCCGGCAGTCTCCACCGTCTTCAGTACCTGTTGAAGTTGATCTTCCGGAACCAGCAGATCAATATCAATCGTCGATCTGACGAATCCGTGAATCGTCATCGCAAGGCCACCACAGACTGCGTACTGAAGATGGGCAGCGTTTAGTGTTCGAATGAGGTTCAGAAGCTCTTCTTTGAGGTTCATTGCGGGTTCCTCCTTTCGATCTCAGGATAGCGTCACAATCCAGATGACAGCAGAGGACTCACCGACGGAGACAGTTTTTCTTTCAACGCCCGGCGTCGAGGAAAACTCAATCTTTTCCGCAAGCGTTTCGCCTTTGATGTAATCGCCCCATTCGGCGACCATGGCCTGGACGGTGTTGTCCTGCGAGTGATACTCAACCTTGATGCGATCGGTGATGTTCAGGTTGGCGTCCTTTCGCAGTTGCTGCACCTGACGGACGAAGTCGCGGGACATGCCTTCACGGATGAGTTCCGGTGTCAGCACTGTGCTGATAGCCACTTGGATTCCAGCGTCGTCGGCACACACCCATTCGGCCGCCTGTTCCGTACTGACGAGCACATCATTCGGTGTCAGATCAACCGTCTGGCCTTCCAGTTCGACAGTCAGATTCTGACCTCGACGCAGCGGGCCCAGTACGGCATCACCAAGTTCCGGCAATTTGGTTCGCAATGCGTTAAGCAGTTTGCCGTACTTCGGCCCCAGCGTTTTCAGGTTCGGTTTGTAGGCGTATTTGACCAGCGTGTCGAGATTGTCTGCGCGCATGACACGTTGGATATTAAGTTCTTCGCCAATCACATCCGCCAGCTTTTCGATGGCGCTCGCGGTGTCTGCGGATGACGACGCAAACTGCAACTCCGCCAGCGGCTGACGAACTCGCAGATTGGATTCTTCTCGCAGCTTATGCCCCAATCGTACAACCTTCTGAGCCGCCGCCATTCGCAGGTTGAGATCCGCGTCGAGCAACGAAGTGTCAACGGTTGGGTAATCGCAGAGATGAACGGAGCAGGGCAGGGTGTTTTCGGTTTTCGGTTTTCGGTTTTCGGCGGTGACAGAGTCGCCGCTTTCTGTATTGCTGCGACTGTCGGAAAACTGAAAACCTTCATCCGAAAACCCCTGGCCCAGGGCCAGGTTCTGATACATCCGCTCCGTCAAAAATGGAATGCCGGGCGCGAGTAGCCGACAGAGCGTCACGAGCACCTCATACAACGTTTCATAGGCCGCGTTCTTGTCAGCATCGCTGGCGTCCCTGGAACGCCAGAAGCGACGCCGATTGCGGCGGATATACCAGTTGCTCAGATCATCAATAAACTGAGCCGCCGCCGCACAGAATGCCGGCGCGTTGTAGTTCGACATCTCGCAATGAGCCACTTCGATCAGCGATTGCAGGTTGGACAGAATCCAGCGGTCGATTTCCGCGACGCCGCTTTCCGCTTTCCGCTTTCCGCTTTCCTGACTGGACCCTGCCGCTCGCCAGCGAAGTTCATCGCTCGGAACAAAACCATCGGCAATCGCATAATCCACGAAAAACTTATAACAATTCCACAGCGGAATCAGGATCTGTCGGCGAGTTTCATCAGCTGGCCCGCTGGTGACCGTACATGTTGCAACACCTTCGAGCGTCTTGTCGATTGGCCCATCGGGCGTTTGAAGCGTGACCGGTTTGTCGCCATGACGAGTTCCAAAACGCAGATCCTGCGCAGGGTTCTGAGCCAGATACATCCAGCGCATGGTATCCACGCCGAGCTGTTCAGCGGCTTCTTCAAACCAGATCGCCGTTCCGTCGGATTTGTGCATCGGCTTGCCTTGTTCGTTTGTCACAAGGCGATGACCGAGCAGCGTGCGAAATGGCTTCTTGTCTTCCGCGTTGTCGGCTTCGTCGTAACGCATCATCGTCGACAGCGACAGCATCGAATAGAACCAGTTGCGGAACTGGCCGGGGAAGCATTCGGTGACGAGATCGGCCGGATACCACTTCTGCCATTCTTCACGGTTTGTGTTGTAGCCCATCGTGCTGAACGGCACGATGCCCGCGTCGAGCCACGGGTTGCCGACGTCCGGAATACGGCGCATCCGCTGGCCTTCTTTGCCGGGCGTCTGGCTTTCGATGATGACTCCATCGATCCACGGACGATGGGGAGTGTTGCCTTCGAAATCGCCCCAGCCTTCGACGCTGCGTTCCTTCAGTTCCGCCAGTGAACCAATCACTTCGAAGTCCGACGGATCTTCTTCATTGACCCAAATCGGCAGCGCGAGTCCCCAGAAGCGCTTCTTGGAAATCATCCAGTCGCTCATGTTGGTCAACCAGTCGATCTCCCGTTCCTGCCCGTCGATGCTGTCCGGCAGCCATCTGATCTGGCGAGTCACATCTTTGATCTCATCACGCCAGTCCATGTTGATGAACCACTCGTCGACAAGCCGAAAGACAAGTTCATCACCCGTTCGCCAGCAGTGCGGATAAATGTGCGGATACGTTTCAACGGCGACAAGCATGCCCTTGGCTTTGAGTTTTTCGAAGACCAGTTCGGCCGTCTTTGGCGAGATCGCTTCGAGGCCGGCGAACTCACCGAACTCTTCCGAGTACGTACCATCATCCTTCAACGGTGCGATGACGGGCATACCGACGGATGCTCCGATTTTGTGGTCGATGTCGCCACAGCCTGGAGCCATGTGAACAATGCCGGTCCCCTCGCCCGCGACCACATTCGCGCTGCCGCGCGAGTCTCTGCCGCCATCAATGACTTTGTGCCAAGACTTTCCACATTTGCCAAGATTGCTTTCATCGACAGGACACCCGCCATCCATTTGCTGAGCCGCCAGTTCATCAAACGGACCGTCATACTTCCACCCGACCATCTCGCCACCTTTCAGAGTACCGAGTTCTTCAAAGCCGCCTTGTTCTTTGAAGATCTGAGCCAGCGTCTTGAGTTTCGGCACGCCTTCCGGCCATTTCCATTCCGGGCGACCGAAGCCGTCTTTGAATTCAGTGGACAGTCGCTGGAAGTTCAAATTGTCCTTGGCGAAGTAGTAGATCGCGTTATCGCGTTTTGTCTGGATCTTGATGTAGTCCAGATCCGGATTCACCGCGCAGGCGACGTTGCTGGTGAGTGTCCATGGGGTTGTGGTCCAGACGAGGAGGTATTCCTGGGAAGGCGGAGAGCCGAGAGCCGAGAGCCGATCGTCAGCAGTCTGCGATGCCCCGCTTTCCACTTTCCGCTCTCCGCTTTCCCTAATGATCGGAAACCGCACAAACACGCTCTTATGAGTCGTCAGCTTGCGACCTTCCGCGATTTCCATCTGCGAATACGCGCTGCCACCGCGGCCGGACCAGGGCATAACGTCGTGGCCCTGGTAGATCTTGCCGCGTTCGAAGCACTTCTTCAGAAAGGTCCAGATTGTTTCGTTG
>QWOO01000160.1 GCA_003669615.1 Planctomycetota bacterium | reverse complement strand
TGGGCGATTGCTCCACAGTTTGGCAAAGAGCACTGGCTGGTCCTTGGTCTTGCGGAACCGCTTTCCGCAGTTGATATTCTATTCGTTCGCTTTCGTCTGCATCAGCAGTATGGCAAGCAGCATACGATCGGCCGGTTTCGGATTTCGTTGCGTACAGGAGTCGATCCGGAGATTTCCCTGCCCGAGAATATTCTTCAGGCTCTTCATCTTTCCGCAGACAAGCGAACGCCCGAACATGCGCAGCTGCTGTTCGACTACTTCAGCCGGCAAACGTCGCCCACCAGGGAGCTGCTGGCTCAGCAGAACGAGCTGCGAAAAACGGAACCGCCCAAGCCGGAAGTGGCCGCTCGAGTTATCGCGCAACGAGTCACAGAGCCGCGATCAACGTATGTGCTGCGGCGTGGCGAGTTTCTAAATCCGATACCGGAATTGCAGGTCGTGCCGGCCGGTTTGGCCACGATGCCCGTGATGCAGTCTCGACAGCCGGATGTGATGGCCGATCGTCTGGATCTCGCCCGTTGGCTTGTGTCGCCGGAGAATCCGTTGACTCCGCGAGTCTCCGTGAATCATGTCTGGCGATTGCTGTTTGGGCATGGGCTGGTGAAAACGTCGAACGATTTTGGTTTGCGAGGCGAACGGCCCAGTCATCCGGAATTGCTCGACTGGCTGGCCTCCGATTTCCTTGCAGGTTCCGGTAGCGAGCGACCATGGTCTCGGAAAGCACTCATTCGTCGCATCGTGCTGTCAGGCACCTATCGACAGGCGTCATTTCATCGAGCGGACCTGCAGGAACCCGATCCGCAAAACCGGCTGCTCGCGCGGCAGAATCGGCTGCGAGTTGAAGCGGAGATCATTCGGGATATCAGTCTGGACGTCTCCGGGTTGCTGTCTCACAAAATCGGCGGGCCCAGTGTGTTTCCGCCACTGCCGCCTGGTATCGCGGAACTCAGCTATGCCGGAAATTTCAACTGGTCTGAATCCAAAGGTGAAGACCGTTACCGTCGCGGGATGTATACGTTCTTCAAACGCACGTCGCCACATCCGAATTTGATTGCCTTCGATTGTCCGGATGCGAATCTGACTTGTGTGGAACGTCAGATCTCGAATACGCCGCTGCAGGCGCTGACGTCATTAAACAACGAAACGTTCTCAGAAACTGCCCGCGCGTTTGCCAGACGAATCCTGTCGCTTCCTGAAACCACTGACGAAGAACGTCTGGTCACAGCATTTCGCTTGTGCGTGTCACGATCCGGAAGCGCGTCGGAGCTTACCGAGCTGACGGCACTGCTGAACGATTCTAAACGCTGGTACGAAGCTCATCCGGATCAGGCCGTCGCGTTGATCGGTGCCGACCCTGTTCCGAATACCGCTGCCGAATTGAATGCCGCGTGGATTGCGACAGCTCGAATCCTGTTGAACATGGACGAATTCATTACACGCGAATAGTCCGGAACGTCACAAACCGTGAGTATGCGTTGCCGTATCCGGAAAAATATTTCTTTCCTTCCTGTGCTCCGCAGGTCACTGACTGAGGTCGTCGTCATGAATCCACTGCAAAGTTCTTTCGATAACGCACGCCGCAGTTTTCTGACGTCTTCTGCGAGCGGGCTTGGGATGGCCGCGCTGACTTCGATGCTTGCGGGCGACGGCATGTTGGGGCCTTCGAAGGTTCATGCCGAGGAGGCGATTCGAAACCAGGTGACAGCCGGAATGCAGCACTTTGCGCCGAAAGCGAAGAGCTGCATCTTTCTGTTTCAGGCGGGTGCTCCGTCGCATCTGGACTTGTTTGACCCGAAGCCGAAATTGAACGAGCTGGATGGAAAACCACTGCCGGCCGAGCTGTTGGAAAAAGTCCGTTTTGCGTTCATCAAGAAAGATTCTGCAGTACTGCTCGGGTCTCCTCGACGCTGGACAAAACATGGTGACAGCGGAATGGATTTCAGTGATTTTCTTCCAAACATCGCCACCTGTGCCGACGATATTCTGATGATTCGGTCGCTCCATTCTGAGCAGTTTAATCATCATCCCGGGCAACTGCTGCTCAGCTGTGGTCGAGCCAGTTTTGGGCTGCCGACGATGGGTAGCTGGCTCACGTATGGTCTGGGCACAGAGTCCCAAAATCTGCCTGGCTATGTCGTGTTGACAAGCGGCCGCGGATCAAGTGGCGGGACTTCACTGTGGTCCAGCGGCTTTCTGCCTTCTCATTATGCTGGCGTTCTTTTTCGAAATCAGGGCGAGCCGGTTCTGAACCTCGCGAATCCGGCGGGGCTGAGTCCCGAGCAGCAGCGACGCGGTCTGGACGCATTGAAAAACCTGAACAGCAATCGATTGGAAGAAACGGGCGATCCCGAGATTGCGAGCCGCATCGCCAGTTATGAGTTGGCTTTTCGGATGCAGTCGGCGGCGCCCGAGTTGATTGACCTCACGGGTGAATCCGCAACGACTCAGGAAGCCTACGGGATCTCAAGGGCTCAGCATCCCGAAGCGACAGGCCGCGGCAACGTCGCCAATGCCCATCTTTCGTTTTCACGCAATTGTCTGCTGGCGCGGCGAATGGTGGAGCGGGGCGTCAGATTTGTGAACATCATTTACGAAGCCTGGGATCAGCACAGCACTTTGGATGCGGACCTGAAATACAACTCGTGGGTGGTGGATCAGCCAATCGCAGCACTGCTCAAGGATTTGAAGCAGCGAGGCCTGCTGGACAGTACGCTGGTGGTGTGGGGCGCTGAATTCGGACGGACGCCGCTGGGCGAAAATCGGAATGGACGACAGGCCAATACTGGTCGCGATCATCATCCATTCGCGTTTTCGTTATGGATGGCGGGCGGTGGCGTCAAAGGTGGTCAGACTTATGGCGCTTCGGATGACATCGGATGGGGCGTTGAACGCGACCCCGTCCATATCAACGATTTTCATGCGACGATGCTGCACCTTTTCGGGCTCGATCATTCGAAACTGACACACCGTTTTCAGGGTCGTGATTTTCGCTTAACCGACGTCGGTGGCAAGGTTGTCCAGCCGTGGCTGGCGTGAGCCACCAGAGGCGAGGATAACGTTTCAGACGTTCCGGTTTCTGTTGATCCGGCGCATGGCATCTCCTTTGAAACATTGAAGTGCGAAACCACAGGAAATCTTCTTGACGTCAGAAAGTCCATGTCATGGTTTCATCGGTCAATCTGATTCGGATGATGTCCGCCGGACTGCTGCTGTCATTGGCCTGTGCGCGGCCGGGTTTTGCGGACGAAAAACTGACCCATGATCAGGTTGCTTCGACCGCCGTGGAACGAATGAAGCTGGCGACGGAGTTCATGCGAACTTACGTCGCTGTTCGCGGAGGATATGTGTATGACGTGACTCTCGATCTGAAGCAGCGGCGAGGAGAAGGAGTTGCGACGGCAACGGAAATCTGGGTTCAGCCGCCGGGCACGCCAACCGTCGGCACTGCGTTTGTTCGAGCGTGGGAGGCGACAGGCGATCCGTTGTTTCTGGATGCCGCCGTTGAATGTGCCGACGCTTTGTTGCACGGACAGCTGGAATCCGGCCAGGCGGTGGCTCCGAAGTTGAAAAGTGTGAAATCGCTTCGCAAAGATGCGGAGGAGATTCTGTTCCATCAGGATGCAGAAGGTCGATGGGTCACGGACAAAGACGGTCGCGCTGTGAAGATCGTTAGTCAACACGACCCGGGCACACTGTTCCTCGAAAGCAACGTGTTCCCGGAGAACATGACGGACCTCGCGGAATTTGTGAAGGCCGTAAAGCTGTCGTCATCGGCCAAATGATTGGCTTTTTACGTGGTGATCAAGGTGTGGCGGGAAAGAAGAAGCCTGCTGGCGGCCCATCACATTGCGAAGTGGCTGCCGTGGGCTCTGCAGCTTTGACTGTTCTCGCGGCGACTGCGTGGCTGTTTTAATGGTGGCTCTGTTCTGCGGCCGATTTGCGTGATCGATTCGGGGGAGTTTTTGCGGCGGCTGTACGGTTGATCGCATTTTTATGTGCGGATGGGTTCCAGCAGGTGGCAATCAGTGTGCGGTGAGTTGTTTTTAGTGTGCGGAACGCTTCAAATAACGCCCTGCAGCACACCCCGCCTCATACCGCGTTGACACCCGCGACGCCGGCGTATTCAAAGTAAAACTCAGGAACCATTCTGATGAGTTCGTCAAAACAGACCTCCGGAGAGGAACTGCCGCTCGTTGCAGGACAGGAGACCGGGGCCCCTGCGACGCCTCGAAGAAGCCTGCTGATTCAGTTCATCACCGCGGCGATCAGTGTGGTGATTGTGGCCGTTCCCGCCACGCTTGGCGGACTATTCTTCCTGGATCCCATTATCCGCAAACGCAAAGCCACCAAAGGTGATGCCAAAGTCGGTGAACTGCATCGAAAGGATGACGCTGGCTTTATCCGGCTGGATATCACACGCGATGCCGTCCCGGAAGATGGTACACCCGTCGCCATCACGGTGCTTGACGATATTGTCGACGCGTGGAATCGATTTAAACATGTTCCTGCGGGGAGTATCTGGCTTCGTAAAGTCGGAGACGGCCCGATTCTGGCTTTCAGTTCTATTTGCCCGCATCTTGGTTGCTCGGTGGACTATCGAGGTGCCGAGCACGATTTCTTTTGCCCATGCCATACCAGTGCGTTCACGCTGGACGGAAAAAAATCCAACGACATTCCGCCTCGCGACATGGATGGGTTGCAGGTCTCGATGAGAACCCACGGCGTCGAAGATAGTGCTGGTAATGAGATCTGGGTTCTTTACCAGAAATTTCGCGGCGCGACCTCCGAGAAAATCATTGTGTGATTTGAATCGCTGCTGAAGACCCGCCGCAAACTCAGCTCATGAAATTTGTCTGACAGCTGCTCCGCGGAGCCCATTCTTCTCTAAAAAAAACACGAGCATCCGAAAGACAACGGACCGTTTCCAAACACGGTGATCGCAGGTCGTTCGGGCCAAGCTTCTGAAACTCAGCAAACAGCATTGGAAAGTCGTAATCCAAGATGAACGCAATAATCAACTGGCTGGACAGCAGGACTGGTTTCCGCGATCTGATGCACGAAGCTCTTTATGAGCGAGTGCCCGGCGGAGCTCGCTGGCGTTACGTCTGGGGCAGCACGCTGGTCTTCACGTTTACGCTGCAGATGATTACCGGATTCATGCTGTGGTCTGCTTACAGCCCCAGCACTCGCACTGCATGGGAAAGCGTTTACTACATCCAGCACGAAATGTTTCTGGGATACATCATCCGCGGGCTGCATCATTATGCGGCACAGGCGATGGTCGTGCTGATGGCCATTCACCTGATTCAGGTGGTCATTGACGGGGCCTACAAAGCACCGCGAGAAATGAACTTCTGGCTGGGCATTGTCCTGATGATGATCGTGCTTGGGCTCTCCCTGACTGGCTATCTGTTGCCATGGGACCAAAAGGGGTATTACGCGACTCAGGTCACCACCAATATTATGAGTGCCACGCCGATCGCCGGGCCGGAGATCCAGAAATTGGCTCAGGGCGGGAACGATTACGGGCACCTCACACTGACTCGCTTCTTCGCCATGCACGCGGGAATTCTGCCATCGATGCTGGTTGGATTTCTGGCTCTGCACATTTATGTGTTTCGCCGCCACGGTTTGAAAGTACACGACGAGAAGCATGCACCGGACACCACGTTCTGGCCTGATCAGGTTCTGAAAGATGCGGTCGCCTGTCTCGCTGTGCTGGCTGTTGTGCTGATGCTGGCCGTGCTGCGTCCCGCGGAACTCAGTGCGCCTGCAGATCCGGCGGTCAAGTTTGATGCGGCACGCCCCGAGTGGTATTTCCTGTTCCTGTTCCGATTCCTGCGGTTCCATGCCGTCGAGTCGCTCGGGCTGACATTTGGTGCGATCGTTGTTCCCGGAATCATCATGTGCATTTTGACGGTGATGCCGATCACAGCACATTTCCTCGGCAACGTCGGGCATATGCTCAACAAAGCCTTCCTCTGGCTGATGGCGCTGGGGATTGCTGTGCTGACGGTCATGGCCTTTTATGAAGATGCGAATGATCGAGGACATCAGGCGGCACTGGCGGAAGCGCATCGCGACGGACAGCGTGCTATTGAACTGGCTTCAGGACCAGACAAGATTCCTGTCGATGGCGCGGTCTCGTTGCTGCGTCGTGACCCGTTCACTCAGGGACCGCGATTGTTCGCTCAGCATTGTGCGGCCTGTCACCGCATCAACGGGCATACAGGACGCGGTACGCTGGTCATGGAGAAAGATGCCAAACAAAATACAATCGTTGGTGCTCCCACTGCCGCGGATCTCGGAAACTTCGGCAAGCGTGCATGGATGACCGGTATCGTGATGGATTACTCCAAACATTTTTCATGGTTGAAAAACGCGGGCTGGTACAAGGACGCAG
>QWOO01000058.1 GCA_003669615.1 Planctomycetota bacterium | reverse complement strand
TCAACCGTATGTTTTCGCTTGCGGTCGATTTCCGGAACTTCTTCCAGCGTGTAGGTCACTCCGTTGATGCGAACCCTGCGGAACCCTTGTTCACCCAGTCGTTCCCATAGCTTTGCGTATTGCTGGCCGACAGTCACTTCCTGTGGGGCAAGAATCAGCAGGCGTGATTTGTCAGCGGTCTGTCCGATCCCCAACAGTTTGTCGATCACTTCGTCGACAGTCTGAGTCTGCACCGGAATGTGACAGGTGGGGCAGAATTGAGCCCCCGCCCGTGCGTACAGGATTCGCAGATAATCGTAGATCTCTGTGACAGTCCCGACGGTCGAACGAGGTGTATTGCCAACTGTCTTTTGTTCAATGGCAATGGAGGGCTGCAGTCCGTGAATATGTTCGACGCGAGGTTTCGGCATCTGACCGAGGAACTGTCGAGCGTACGACGAGAGCGATTCGACGTAACGTCGCTGTCCTTCGGCGTACAACGTGTCCATCGCCAGCGAACTCTTGCCAGAACCACTCGGGCCGCAAAAGACAGACATCTGATCGCGCGGGATCTTCAGATTCAGATGTTGCAGATTATGTTGAGAGGCTCCTCGGACCACGATCGAGGTCTCGGCCCCGTCTGCAGAATCCTTGAGCGCAATCGAAGTCTGCCAGCGCGGAATCGCAGGGGCCTTTAGTGCCGCCGTCGATTTCGTCGTGGACTTCTTCCCTTTCTTCGCCGTCGTCTTCGCTGGTGCTACCGGTGGCAGGAACGCCTTCAAAGCCCGGCCGGTATGTGACTCTTCACACTGCACGATCTCTTCAGGAGTCCCCGCCACGAGGATCCGTCCCCCGCCAGCTCCCCCTTCTGGACCGAGATCGATGACCCAGTCGGCCGTTTTGATCACATCCAGATTATGTTCGACGACGATCACCGTATTGCCAGCCTCAACGAATCCGTGCAGCACTCGCAACAGATGCTCGATATCGACGAAATGCAATCCGGTCGTCGGTTCATCCAGGATGTAGACGGTCTTGCCTGTGGATCGCTTGCTCAATTCGCGAGCCAGCTTGACGCGTTGAGCTTCGCCCCCGGAAAGCGTGGGTGACGGTTGCCCCAGCTTGATGTAGTCCAGCCCGACATCATGCAGCGTCTGCAGCGACCGTTTGATCTTCGGATGGTTTTCGAAGTGTTCCAGTGCCTGCTGCACATCCATGTCCAGAACATCGGTGACGTTCTTTCCCTTGAACCGAACCTCCAGCGTCTCCTTGTTGAATCGATGCCCTTGGCAGACGGGACAGGTGACCCAGATGTCGGCGAGGAAATCCATCTCCAGCTTGTTGGAACCGTTCCCTTCGCAGGCTTCGCAGCGGCCACCTTCGACGTTGAACGAGAATCGTCCCGGCTTAAAGCCACGCAGTTTGGATTCGGGCAACTGCGTATAGAGATCGCGGATCAGGTCAAACAATTTGACGTACGTGGAAGGATTCGAACGCGGGGTCCTTCCGATCGGGCTCTGGTCGATGTCGATCGCCTTGTCGATGTTCTCCAACCCAGTGAAGCTCGTGTGATGTCCCGGTTTGCCAGTCCCTTTGTTCACATCGCGATTCAAGACCTCCCAGAGGATGTCATTAACGAGCGAACTCTTGCCGCTGCCGCTGACACCGGTCACGCAGATGAAGGTGCCGAGCGGAAATCGGGCGCTGACCTCTTTCAGGTTGTGATGGGTCGCACCGTGGATTTCGATCGCCTGTCCATTCCCAGACCGACGCTGGGCCGGGATTGCGATTTTACGGCGCCCCGACAGAAAGGCACCCGTCAGGCTTCGTTCAGACCGCTTCACATCGTCGACAGATCCTTCGGCAACGATCTCACCCCCACGGACACCAGGACCAGGTCCGAAGTCGACGACGTAATCCGCGGCCTGCATCGTCTCTTCATCATGTTCGACGACGATGACTGTGTTCCCCTGATCGCGCAGGTCTTTCAGGCTGTCGAGCAGCATGACATTGTCACGCGGATGCAGACCGATCGAAGGTTCGTCGAGAATGTAAACCACGCCGACCAGCCCGCAGCCAATCTGTCCCGCTAACCGGATTCGCTGCGTCTCACCCCCGGATAGCGTGGGAGCTGTCCGGTCCAGCGTGAGATAATCGAGACCGCAGCGCAGCAGGAAACCCAACCGCCCGCGAATCTCTTTGAGGACCTCCGTCGCGATGAAGCGGCCCGTTTCATCCAGGTTCAACTGTCCGAAGAATTCCCAGGCATCCAGGACACTCAGCGAGCAGACTTCTGGTAGTGATAACGCCGCCAATCGATTGGCGGTTCGAGTCACATCAAATGTGGGCGAAGATGTTGTGATCCGATAGCTGCCTGCCTGCTTGTTCAACCGGCTGCCGTTGCAGGTGGTGCAGTCCGTTTCATGCATGTACTTTTCAAGCTGCACGCGACGCATTGGATTTCGCGTCTTGCGATATTCGTCCAGCAGTTCAGGGATCAGTCCGGCGTAGGTCCCGCCTCGCTTCCAGGTCCCACCCGAATGACGATACGCAAACGTGATGTTTCGGCTACCCAGCCCATACAGGAACAGTCGTTTGGATTCGTCGGAAAGCTTGGACCATTTCGTTTTGAAGAATGAGTCTTCGAGCATGTCGAGGTCGATTTCAATCGCCCGCCCGACCCCTTTGAGAATGTGCTTGCGCCACTTCCCAATGGAACTCAATTTCCCGAGGATGGCGATCGCACCCTTCTGAATCGACAACTCAGGATCGGGAACCAGCCGGTCCTCCATGAAGTCAAAGCGAATTCCCAGTCCGTTGCAGTCAGGGCACATCCCCTGCGGACTGTTGAAGCTGAAGAGTTGCGGCGACGGAGCTTCGTAACTGATACCACAATGAGTACACGCGTAGTCCGTCGAATAGAGCGTATCATTTGCAGACTGAGGGCCGGGAGCATCGACCTCGTCGGGTTCAGGTTCAGCCCCTTTGGTGCGTCGCTTTTTCTTCCCCGGTTCCACGTTGTCCGAAATCGACGGCGTATCCAGGGCTTCCAGTGACACAATCAACCGCCGCTCAGCCAGATTCAGCGCGGATTCAATTGCTTCTGCAACACGCGAACGACTCGACTTCCCCGCGATCAGGCGATCAACGATGACATCGATCGAATGCCGCATCTGCTTGTCGAGCTTCAGGTCTTCGGTCAGTTGAACGACTTTCCCGTCCACGCGAGCTCGCAGGAAGCCTCGCTTGAGTAGATCTGCGAACAGATCTTTGTACTCCCCCTTCTGTCGCTGAATGACGGGAGCGAGGATTTGAAACTTTGTCTCGTTCGGCAGCCTGAGGATACTATCGAGAATATGGTCACGCGTCTGTGCCGTGATTGGCCGACCGCATTGATAGCAACACGGTTGACCGACGCGAGCAAAGAGGACTCGCAGGTAATCGTAGATTTCCGTGATTGTTCCGACGGTCGACCGCGGGTTTCGTCCGCTCGACTTCTGCTGGATCGAGATCGACGGGGCTAACCCTGTGATCGAATCGACTTCTGGCTTCGGCATCTGCCCCAGAAACTGCCGCGCGTATGACGACAGCGATTCGACGTAGCGCCGCTGGCCTTCGGCGTACAGCGTATCGAACGCCAGTGAGCTCTTACCTGAGCCACTGACGCCCGTCATCACGATCAACTTGTTTCGCGGCAGAGTCAGATTGACGTTCTGCAGATTATGTTCGCGAGCACCCCGAATAATGATGTCAGCAGCAGGCATGAATTGGCAGACTTGCAGAAAGCGGTGTCAATCGGTTCCGTCCGAAGTGCAATCACTTCGTGCAACGTATGGCAGGCGTCGGCGCTTCGCCGTCGGAGACAATTATAGCGACGACATCGGTTCTGGCACGTCTGCCGGGATGACTTCACAGGCGACGTTCGTCAGATTCCCAACTCTTTTCGTCGCAAAGTTCATGCGGTACGCTACGGGGACTTCGGCTGCAATCTCAACCTGCACTTCAAATGGTATAGAATTAATGGTGAACATTTGGCTGGATGACGAGCGAGATCCAGATGATCCCATGATTCAGGAGCTGTTTGGATCCGAATTGGGAATGATCTGGGTTAAGACAACCCACGCTGCCATAAACTGGCTGAAATCCAAGACCGTCGCGTGGATTTCTCTCGATCATGATCTTGGGACTACCACGACTGGTTACGATGTCGCGAAATGGATCGAGGAGCGTGCGTACTCGGGCGAATTTCCCCGTCTGACGTGGACGGTACACTCGGCCAACGTCGCGGGGGCACGGGCCATTCGTGTCGCCCTGCAAAATGCCGACCGTTTCTGGTCGCGTCATGAACAGGACAGTGCGCCGACTTCTGATTGAATGACGCATGCTGCAGGCTTCCGTCGGAAGTTCACCCGACTGCTGTAGCCATTCGACTTCGATCTTCAGCGGGACCTCAACCGGTGGAAGCCCCGCATTGGTTCGCAGCGTTACTGACGAAGGCATGCAATCGGGAAGTCCATTGATTTCCCGATCCGCATTTCTTCGGGTCAGACGTTACTCTTCGTTGAACCTTCCTTCCGAACACAGTCGACATAATAACTGCGATGGCCATCGATCGTCTCTTCGACCAGTCCATGGATGTCGGTATCGAATCCCGGGAACTTTTCGTTGAACATCCGTGCGAACTTCAGGTATTCCACGATCGTTTTATTGAAGCACTCACCAGGTATCAGCAGCGGAATCCCAGGTGGATACGGGGTCAGCAGTACGCTGGTGGCCCGGCCTTCGAGTTCGTCGATTTCCACCCGATCGATTTCACCGTGAGCCAGCATGCCATAGGCGTCAGATGGCTTCATCGCCGGTTGCATGACGGACGTGTACATTTCAGTCGTCACGCGAGCGACATCGTTCGCCTTGTACGTGTCGTGAATCTGCTGAGACAGATCTTTCAGGCCGATCCCTTCGTAGCGCGGATAGTTCTGGCAGAATTCAGGCAGGATACGCCACATTGGCTGGTTCTTGTCGTAGTCATCCTTGAACTGCTGCAAGGCACTCACAAGGGTGTTCCAGCGACCCTTGGTGATTCCGATCGTGAACATGATGAAGAACGAATAGAGCCCCGTCTTTTCGACGATGACGCCGTGTTCCACGAGGTAACGAGTCACAATCGATGCCGGAATTCCCGTCTTGGCGAACTTCCCGGAGACATCCAGGCCGGGTGTGATCAACGTTGCCTTGATCGGGTCGAGCATGTTGAAGCCCGGCGCAAGATTGCCGAAACCGTGCCACTTGGCATTCGCCTTCAGCATCCAGTCTTCACGCTCACCGATCCCGTCGTCTGCCAGCTTTTCGGGGCCCCAGACCTTAAACCACCAGTCTTTACCCCATTCATCTTCGACCTTCCGCATGGCGCGGCGGAAGTTCAACGCTTCCATGATCGATTCTTCGACCAGTGCGGTTCCACCAGGTGGTTCCATCATCGCCGCCGCCACGTCGCAGGATGCGATAATCGCGTATTGTGGTGAGGTCGACGTGTGCATCAGATACGCTTCGTTGAAGACGTGTCGATCCAGCTTTTGCGTTTCGGACTCACGAACGAGAATCTGTGACGCCTGCGATATCCCGGCCAGAAGTTTGTGCGTCGAGTGCGTCGCGAAGATCATCGAATCCTTCGTCAGCGGTCGATCTTTCCCGATTGCATGCATATCGCGATAGAACTCGTGGAATGCCGCATGTGGCAACCAGGCTTCGTCAAAGTGCAGCGTCCCGATCTTGCCGTCCAGCAGCTTCTTCAGCGTTTCCACATTGTAGATGATGCCGTCATACGTACTTTGAGTAATCGTCAGAATTCGAGGCTTACGACCGGGATGCTTGGCCTGAGCCGCCTTGGCGAATGGATTGGCTTCGATTTTCCGTTGGATGTTCTCCGGGGTGAATTCATCAAGAGGGATGGGGCCGATGATCCCGAGATGATTTCGCGTCGGAGTCAGAAACACCGGGACCGCTCCGGTCATGATGATGGAGTGCAGGATCGACTTATGACAGTTCCGGTCGACGACAACGATGTCGCCGGATGCGACGGTTGAGTGCCAGACCATCTTGTTCGACGTTGACGTTCCGTTGGTCACAAAGAAGCAATGGTCCGCGTTGAAGATTCGCGCGGCATTGCGTTCCGAAGCGGCGACCGGTCCGGTGTGGTCCAGCAACTGGCCCAGTTCCTCCACGGCATTGCAGACGTCGGCCCTGAGCATGTTCTCGCCAAAGAACTGGTGAAACATTTGTCCCACGGGACTCTTCAAGAACGCCACCCCGCCCGAATGTCCCGGGCAGTGCCACGAATATGAACCGTCGTTGGCGTATTCAACCAGCGCCCGGAAGAACGGAGGAGCCAGGCTGTCGATGTAGGCCTTCGCTTCGCGAATGATATGCCTGGCGACGAACTCGG
>QWOO01000096.1 GCA_003669615.1 Planctomycetota bacterium | reverse complement strand
ATCTCCACGACGTCCGGGATCACGTTCGATGCGGTACCTCCATGGATCGAGCCCATCGTGAAGACCGTGGGATACAGCGAATCGGCTCGCCGAGGAACCAAAGCATACAGCGAAGTCACCAGAGCAGCGGATGCCGCCAATGGATCGGTCGTATGCTGCGGCCTGGCGGCATGGCCACCTTTACCATGAACCGTGATCAGGACTTCATCCACCTGCGCCGTCAGCACTCCATAACGAATGCCAATTTTCCCAACGGCAATGGTCGGATCAACATGCAGCCCAAGGATCGCAGCGACATCCTCAAGAGCCCCATCTTCCACCATCCACGCCGCGCCTTCAGCCGTTTCTTCCGCGGCCTGGAAAATGAAACGAATGCGGGCCGAAGGGACTTCAGATTCGGGCAGGCGAGTTGTCAACGTGGCCAGCAGTTCGGCTGTAGCCAGAACAATCGTTGTATGAGCATCGTGTCCACAGGCATGCGCCAGGCCGGCACAGGCGGACGCGTATGCGACGCCTTTACGATCCTGCATCCGCAGCGCATCAATGTCGGCGCGAACGGCAATCATGGGCGAGACTGAATTCGGCGATCCAAGCACCAGATCGGCAACCACGCCGATGCCTCGCGCGGGCACTCGCGACTCGATGCCCAGCGATTTCAGTCGTTCGACGATGTAGGCCGTGGTCTTGTATTCCTGCCCGCTGGGTTCAGGATGAGCATGCAGCTCTCGACGGCCGGCAATCCAATGGGCCTGACGATCATCGGCAATGCGGTCGATAAGCAATTCAAACGGGACGACTCGCTCCACATCGGAAGGAGAAATTCGCCACCCGGTTTCAGAAATCTGCCGCATCATGCTCCCTATGTCTCAAAAATTGGTCCTGATGCTCATGAATCCAAATCTTGACGGCACCGCTTTTCGCGTCAAGCCGCTGATCTGAGATTTAAGCGTCATCCGGCAAGGTTTGAGTGGTTTATCATTCTGAGCGTATCGGCCTGTCACTCTGAGCCTTCAGGTCTGTCACTCTGAGCCTATCCCCCTGTCATTCTGAGCGATTAGCGAAGAATCTCCCGCCGTTAGCCGAAGAACAGTTCGCTTAAGTTGAATTCGCCGGACTCATGGCGAACTGCAAGCCAGCGAGGGCCGGGGATATTTGCATGCACGCCGGTCGCGTCGATACGCAGCGTCCGGCAGCGATGATCCTGAGGCACACCTCGATAAAGGAATCCAGGCAGATCCAGCGGCGCCGCTTTCAGGCCATCCGAATCGACTGGCGATGGGGAGTATTCAAAATCATTGTCGTCGTAATCCGGGCACTGCATGATCATGACAGGACACTCCCAGGTCGCAGGCTCGACCGATATTGGCCGAGCAACACAGAGTCGATATTTTCGTTGCCGGCAACGAACGGCCAGCGAACCACTTCCACAAAAATCACTGTTGACTGCCAGGGCCGCTAAGAAACTTTCGGTTCTTCCTGCAGCGCCAACTGTCGAGCTTCCTTGCGCGCCTTGTACCATTCGTAAACAACGGGTAACGCCGACACGATGATGATGCCAAGGATCACGAGCGAAAAATTCCGTTTGATGATGGGCATGTTGCCAAAGAAAAATCCGGCCGTGAGAAACAGTCCGACCCAGCAAAGAGCGCCTGTCACGTTGAACATCCAGAAACGCATTTTGTCCATCTTCCCGATGCCCGCCACGAATGGCGCAAACGTTCGAACGATCGGCAGGAAGCGAGCGAGGAAGACCGCTTTGCCACCGTGCCGGTCATAAAATGCCTGAGCCTTCAGCAGATGCTTTCGGTTCAACAGCATTGATGTATCGCTGCTAAACACTTTTGGACCCAGCGTTCGTCCGATCGTGTAATTGAGTGCGTCACCTACGATGGCAGCAATGAGCAGCAGGACGAACATCACGGGAAAACTAAGGTTGGCTCCCGGAATCGCAACCAACGCTCCAACTGCGAACAGCAAAGAGTCGCCTGGCAAAAATGGAGTGACGATCAATCCGGTTTCGCAAAAGACAACGGCGAACAGAATGACGTAGAGCCACGGGCCGAGGGAATTCGAAAGGAGCTCGAGATGCTTGTCGAGATGGAGCACCATGTCGATTATCAGCTTGATCGTATCCATCAGTGCAATGACTCCCAATCCATGCAAAATTCAGGAAAAGCCGGTCGAACGGAATTATAAAAAACGTAGTGCGACCATTTTGAGAATAGGTCACGACGCGTGGACTGTTGAAAAAACGCAACATCCAGTCCTTTATTCCCACCCGCGCGTAGCGGATTGTAGGGATTGCAGCAAATTCATCACTTGAGTCCGCACCTCGATTTGTGTCCACTGCGTCCCTCTGGACTGCTCGATCACGGGCAAACGAGGCATTGGGCCGCCAAGGCCACAGGTTTCAGACATCAGTGAACGGAATTCTCGATGAGCGATGAGGAAAAGAATACAGTACGTCAGCTGACTCGACTGCAGCGTCGAGTGCTCGGAGTGCTGATGGAAAAGGGATTTACGACTCCTGACCAGTACCCAATGACCATCAAAGGCGCGACCACGGGCTGCAATCAGAAAAGCAATCGTGACCCGGTCACCGAATATTCGGAGGCAGAAGTAGCCGATGCGCTCGAACAGCTGCGTCAGTTGGGGCTGGTCGCCGAAGTTTTCACCGATGGTGGTCGAGCGGCTCGATACCGCCATTACGCACGGCATAAATTTGACTTCAACGAGGCCCAGTTTGCAGTTGTCTGCGAACTGCTCCTGCGAGGCCGTCAACAGCCGGGCGAACTGCGAACACGGGCCAGCCGCATGGTGCGGATTGACAGCCAGGACCAGCTGAAGGCCGATCTGCAGTCGCTTCAGGACAAAGGATTTGTGCAGAGCAACGGGCCTTTGGAACGGCGAGGTGTCGAGGTCGATCACACCTTTTATCTGCCGAAAGAAAACATGACGATGACGGTCGGAAACTTCCCGACGGAAGAGGAGCCCGCATCACCGACTCGATCAGCCGCGTCACAAGCAATCTCGGCACGTCCGTCCGGAAATTCCGCGGCGGCGGCGGACATTGAGCCCGGCCTGCTGCGCGGGCTGCAGTCTCAACTGAGCGATTTGACTTCTCAGATGGAAGCTCTTCAATCTGTTATAGAATCTGTGCAGCAGCGGTTGGAACGAATCGAACGCGATCTGGGTGTTTGATTGCGTCATGAAACGGGCTGCAGGCCGCAGTTTGAAATTCGCGAGCGTGCAGTGGCAATTTTGTGGGACGGCTCATGGAGTCTGACTGCTGAGAAATCATCATGGGCTATCGTAATCTTCAACAGTGTGTTCGCGATCTGGAACAGCACGGCCAACTGATCCGGCTCAAAGCGGAAGTCAGCGCCAATCTGGAGGCGGCTGAGATTCATCGAAGGATCTGCGAACGCGGCGGGCCGGCGATTCTGTTTGAGAATGTGGCAGGTTGTCAGTTTCCGATGGTGAGCAATCTCTTTGGAACTCTGGATCGCGCGCGGTTCATTTTTCGAGATTCTCTGCAGGCCGTCGAAACACTCGTGCAGCTGAAGAAGGATCCGATGTTCCTGCTGAAGCACCCCGGACGAATTCCGGGGGCTGTGCGAACATTGTTTTCGATGCGATGTGCAAAGCGCAGTTCGGGACCGGTGATGGAGTGTCAGACGACGCTCGAACAATTGCCGCAACTGAAGTGCTGGCCAAAAGATGGCGGCGCATTTATCACATTACCCCAGGTTTATACGGAGCATCCGGATCGCCCAGGTTACATTCATTCCAACCTGGGTATGTACCGCGTGCAGATCAGTGGAAATCAGTATCGACCGAACCAGGAAGTGGGGCTGCATTATCAGATTCATCGCAGTATCGGATTTCATCATGCGGCTGCCATTGCGAAAGGTCAGCCGCTGCGAGTCAACATTCTCGTCGGCGGGCCTCCATCGCTGGCCGTGTCTGCAGTAATGCCGCTGCCGGATGGAATTCCCGAGGTGGCGTTCGCTGGAGCGTTGTCACGGCGCGCGGTGAGAATGGTACGCAACGGCGGTGGTCCGATGATCTGCGCCGAGGCCGATTTTTGCATCAGCGGCACGATAGATCCGAATCGTCAGTTGCCGGAAGGACCATTCGGTGATCACCTGGGTTATTACAGTCTGACTCACGATTTCCCCGTCGTGAACGTGGACACGGTTTACCATCGCAAGGATGCCATATGGCCCTTCACAGTTGTCGGTCGTCCGCCGCAGGAAGATTCTATCTTTGGTGCCTTGATTCACGATCTGACCGGCCCTGCAATCCCGGCCGTGCTGCCTGGCGTTCACGCTGTGAACGCGGTGGACGAAGCGGGCGTTCATCCGCTGCTGCTGGCGATTGGCAGTGAACGCTACGTGCCCTATGCAGGCCAGCGTCAGCCTCAGGAACTATTGACCAACGCCAATGCGATACTCGGTCAGGGCCAGTTGTCGCTGGCCAAGTATTTGCTGATCGTCGCCAGGGAAGACGACAGAGCACTCGACATTCATGACATTGCGAATTTCTTCCAGCACCTGTTGAAACGAGTCGACTGGAATCGCGATCTTCACTTCCAGACTCGCACCACCATTGATACGCTCGACTACACCGGCAATGGACTTAACGCCGGATCGAAACTGGTCATTGCGGCCGCCGGAGTACCGAAGCGAACGCTGAACACGGAGATTTCCGCTGACTTTTATTTGCCCGCAGGATTTTCCGCCCCGCACGTTTGTATGCCGGGTGTTCTTGCAGTGACCGGTCCGCCGCACAACGGTCGTCCTCATGAGAACGATGGGCAGGTTGATCGCTTCTGCACGGAACTGTCGGCGTCTAACAACGCTTCGCTGGCCGGCTGGCCGCTCATTGTGATTGTCGACAACAGCCGCTTTTGTGCAGAATCACTGAGCAACTTCCTGTGGATGACATTCACTCGCAGTAACCCGGCGGATGACATCTACGGAGTGGGCTCTTATACCGAATCCAAGCACTGGGGATGCCGCAGTTCGCTTGTCATTGATGCAAGAATTAAGCCGCACATGGCACCGCCTTTGGATACCGATCCCGAAGTGACTCGCAAAGTCAATGCACTCGGCGCCCCAGGTGGTCCGCTGCATGGAGTGATTTAGCAGAGTGCTTCAGGGGAAAAAATGACAGGGGCAGAGAAGTGTCCGGTCAGGCCATTTCGATCGGATGTCGTCGCTCGATGAGGAACGCGAAGATTCCTTCCAGAGCCAGGCACGCCAATCCTGCGATTAGCAGCCAGCGCCAGAACTTTTGCTGAGACTCCAGCTCGCGAGCATCCAGCTGAGCGGCATTGCCGGAATCCATTTTGTCCCTGGCGGCAACTTCTTTCGTAGCCGCAACATCAGACGACATCCCGAGCGCCTGAAGTTGGCCAACGGGAAGTGGTTCGGTTCGACTTTCCGAAGCTGGCACCGTCACAAGAAGGCTCATCACTTTGGGCCCCTCCGGCGTTTCCCAGTTCAGCATCCAGCGACCTGGTCCATCCAGCAGAACGGACTCCGCTGCAACAGGTGAGGATGCCGTGTCTGCCTCCAGTCCAACGGCTTTCTCCGGACCGACCGAAGCCGCGTCAGCATCGGAACTGCGAACGGACCCATCGGGCAGCGTCAGATTCCATCGTTCGGCGTTCGTGAGTTCCTGAGGATAGATTCGCTGGCCGGCCTCAAAGAGACGGTAGCCCGACTGGCGAGGATTTGCGATCTGCACGAGTCGCAGGATCATCGGAGGAAACCTGGTCGACAAAGCCCACTGGCTGTCGTTGGGTTGCCATCCAGCGGTCAGCACGAACACCTTCGCATTTTGACTTCCGACAGACTGCAGAATCGCCGGTGCGCCGGAATCGAATCGGCCAATCACTCGAGGTGCATCGGGTTGGTTTTCATCAAACGACAGCTTGCGATAGTGCCAGAACCTGATGGAAGAAAAATCCGCGAAGCGAGCGTCTGCAAACGGCGACAGCAGGGGCGAAGAAAAGTCCAGACGACCGAGCATGACGTAATCGTCGACAGCCGTCTCTTCAACAGTGGCATCTGCCGGCAGAAAGGATTTCAAAGAGTTGGCCATTTCTACTGACTTCAGAGCAATCAACAGAACTCCGCCGTTATCTACAAATGTTCGCAACGAAACGGCTAATCCTTCCGACACCACATCGGTGACGAATGCAAGGCGGATGTTTGGCGGCACTGGAACAGCGACCCCGTCCGCCCCCACAAGATCAACGACTTCGATCGGATCTGTTTCGTTTCCGTCGAGCACTCGCTGAAGATAATAACGCATCTCGTCCGCGTTATTCGGATCTGACGCGCCGGCGTGAGCCACCTGAATGACCTGTTGTTCTTCCAGAGGCAGATCGATGACATTGTCAAACACATGCGGCTCATTCAAAAGTTCATAGCCTGCAATCCGTGGCTGATCCTCCACCGAGT
>QWOO01000125.1 GCA_003669615.1 Planctomycetota bacterium | reverse complement strand
TCACGAGTCCAGCTACGGACTTGTCAGGCATTCGTAGAAACGTCCGTGGAACGTTCCCGTCCTACATCTTCACCATTCGAATACAGACGGGGCGGCCCACAACAATCGAATCCCCGGTTGGCGCCAGCTCACCGGTTTTCTGATCAATAGCGAATACATACACGGAGTCGGAATTTTGATTCTCCGCCAGCAGCCATTTACCCGACGGATCGATGAAGAAATTGCGAGGTTCCTTGCCGCCTGTGGGTTCATTCTCCACATAAGTCAGCAGTCCCGATTCCTGGTCGATCGTGTAGGCTGTGATCGTTTCGTGTCCCCGATTACTGACATACAAAAACTGGCCGCTCGGATGCACCAGACATTCAGCAGTGCTCTTCCTTCCTTCAAATCCGCCCGGGATTGTGGAGATCTCCTGAATCGCATGCAGGCTGCCGTCTTCGGGATTGCGGCTGAATCCTGTCACGACCATCGTCATCTCATTGTTTGTGTAAGCGAACTTGCCGGACGGATGAATGGCAAAGTGACGCGGGCCTCCACCGGGCGTCACGAATGCTGCGGGCTGCTTCGCCGGCGTCAGCATGTGCTGTTCGGCGTCAAGGTTGTAGATCATGATGCGGTCAATCCCCAGGTCCGCGGCATAGACGAATCTGTTGTCGCTGCTGACGTTGATCGAATGTGCGTGAGGCCCTTCCTGGCGACCTTTGTCAATACTGCTGCCTTCATGCTGAATGTTACAGGAAACTGGTTTCAGTGAGCCGTCCTTGTCGATAGGGTAAACGGCCACGTTGCCGCCACCGTAGTTGGCAATCAGCAGATTGGTTCCGGTTGCGTCTACGTTACAGTGACACGGCGCGCCGCCCTCCGAAGCCTGATGATTCATCTTTGTCAACGTTCCGTCAGCATTGATCTTTAGTGCCGTGACGGCTCCATTGCCCCGACCGGGACCTTCACTGACTTCATTGACGGCATACAGAAACTGTCCGCTCGGATGCACAGCAAGAAACGACGGATTGATAAGTTCAGCAGCCAGTTTTGGTTCGGTCAACTTCCCCGTTTCACTGTCAAACTCGCACGAGTAAACGCCCTTGCTGATGCTGTCGCCGTTCGTGTAGGTTCCAATGTAGACTCGATGCTTTTCCGCACGAGCGACCACGGTGGCAAATGCCAGGACGGCCAGAAAGAACAAAGGTCGAGCGGCGGAGGAGGCAAAATGGACCATAAATTCTTTTCCGTGGGTCGAGGAGAAGTGAGTTTCCAGACGCCAGTTGCACGATCTGCATCAGACGCCGCCACAGAGTAGTGCATTGCCTGTCGTGTGTGCAAATTAGCGACCGATTCTGCCGCGACTCATGCCTTTTGAAGCTCGACTATTCGAAATTCAGAAACAATGAACTCAGAACAATGAACCGGCCGAAAACAGACGGACATATCATAACCCGAAGTGTCAGCGAGGGATTTTTGGAAACACTGCCGAAACGCAATCCCTCGCTGACGCATTTTGAAGTTGCGCAGTTCGTTCATGATGTCCCCTCTCCCCCAATTCATTTGCGAATTTGGCTCGTCGTTAAAAGGTTGCAAAGGGTCGCAAATGATTTGGGGGAGAGGGCAGGGTGAGGGGGCTTTTTCTCGAACATGATGTTTCCACAAACCCCCTCATCCGGCCTGTCGGCCACCTTCTCCCCCGAGCCGGGGGATAAGGGACTAAATTGCGCAACTTCAAAACTTCGCACCGAGTTGAGATAGTCGAGCATGTGACATCGAAAGATTCGCGACAGCTCGCGTTCTGCGGCCTTCGAGGCGTCGCAGTTACCGAGTCGGCTGCGTGACCCATTGGATGCCTTCCGAGGTGATTCGAAAACGTTTCGCGCGAATGCTGGAGGAAGCTCCTTCTTCGTAATACACAATCAGCACGCTGCCATCGTTGAGATTGACCATCGAAGGATAGGCACCGATGACGTCATCGATTACCACGTTATCGCTCCACGTCTGGCATTCATCTCGACTGAATCGCAGACTGGTATTCGGAAGCCGATAGGCCAGTACGATCACATCGTCTTTCGTGCGCAAGAAGTATGGACAATGACCGGCGAATCCCATTGACTGAGACACCGACCATGTTGATCCCATATCCTTTGACAACGCCATGGCCATCTGAGGCCTTTGAGCAGCGAACAGTGTATGATCTTTGAGTTCAATGATGTCGGTTTCCGCATCCAGCTGAACTCCCGCATTATCGATCAGCACTTCCGGCTGCCACGTGTTGCCACCATCATCGCTGAATACGGCCGAGCCCTGAGACTTCTTTCCGCCTTCGGTGTAAAGACCCAGTATCAGACGGCCGCTGCTGAGTTCTCGGATGGGCGAACTGCAGTAGTGCGTTTTTGAGATCTGCTGCGGCTCAGACCATGTCTTCCCTTTGTCGTCGGAAGAAATGATCCACGTGCCCAGCCCGCTATAACTTCCTTCCGTCGCGCCTTTGCGAAGCGAAAAGAAGTTGCAGATCATTCGACCATTCTTCAACTGCACAATCGAAGGATCTCGGTCATCATCCGGTCCGTCATAAAGCGTCTCCGCCGCTGACCATGTTTGTCCTTCATCGCTGGACAGACAACAGGAGATGCGTCCACCGCGCGGCAGTCGCTCGTTCGGCAAAGCCACGTGGCCGTATCCCGCATAGAAGACGCACATCAGGCGACCGTCCTGCAAGCGGCACACATCAGGGAAAGCTTCGTATGCACCGGCACCCGCGTCTTCACACACATAGCCAAACGTCGGAGGCGGATTGACGAATTCTGCAGTTGCCGGCCGGCCGGCACCGGTCATCGAAATCTCTTTGACATGAACAACGGCCTCGCTGCCATAGAAACCGATTCGGCCGGCTTTGAGACTATCATCCTGCGCTTCGAAGAGCTGTTTGCCATTCAGCGAGACTCGCAGTGTTGTTCCCTGACATTCCAGGGCAGCTTCGTGCCATTCACCCGCAGGCTTCTCAAGTCCCCCGACTCGTTTGATCTCGTTCCACACGTTGCTTGCGCTGTAGCGTACCAGAATGGCCTGAGTCCGATCGAAATGAACGTAGTAATAAGTACTGGCGTCGGCTGCACGGATCATGAAACCGCACGCGAGCACTCCCGCCGGTTGCGGTTCGACTCGGAACTTCGCTCGCAACGTCGCATCCTGCCATTCCATCGGCAAATAGAAGGCTCGCGATATCTTTTGCCGCCCGTCAAGGACCAGTTCTCCGTCTTTGATTGACGCTGTGCGATCGAGCAGCATCCATTCAGCAGCATGGTTTTCGCTGGCCAGATCAATCAACAATTCCTGAGCCGCTGCAGGAATTGAACCGCACAGCAAGATCATGAAACACATCCAGCGCAGGACGAGATTCTGCATGGGATTCTACTTTCTATCGGGAATGCCGGTTCAATCTGCCGGCGCGGAAAACGTCTTATCGAAAACAAACAGCAGAGGTTTGCTACTTAACAAATTCCAATGCAAACAGATCGGCATCCGTCATCTGAAATCTCAGGCGAACCGGTTTCCCTGCAAGATCGCTGATGTCCGCACCGCTTTTCCATGCGACAGTCCTCGCCAGGTCGTCGGTGTTCAGTTCCACACAATCGGCCATAGTGAAACCGGGAATTGGAACACCGGCAGCGTCCTGAATCTCTACAAAAATTCCACCGGCCGCACTGCTGGACATGTTCAAAGTCAGCCGGCTGCCCGCGAACGTGAGCACTTTCGTGAGCAGTTCTCCTGGCTGATAACCGGCGTGCACCGCCGCAATTCCATCCGTCCGAAAGGTGAGTCGTTCCAGGTAATGAGTCGGCTGACCGTAGTTGCGCTGGATGTACATCGACATCTCCGCCGGCCCTGTCGCCACAATGCCTCGAGCTGGATAATTTGATCGAGCGGTCCAGTTCTTCAGGTCCGTACCGGGTCGGACGAGCGATTCCAAAAACGTGCGGTCGTAGCGATCCCCACCGCGGCTTGTTAACAGGACAGCATCGGACGATTCCAGTTTCAACCCGGGATAGTTCACGGCCTCGTCGAGCTTCAGCGAGGCCACTTGATCGTCGGTCAGCGAACGGCGATCGGGCCAAAAACGGGCGGCAGTTCCAACATAGATATGAGGCGCACGAAAGTAGGCCGCCGTTTGATTGGTATAGAGATGCTCGTTCGGTGCATCACCAAAAGTCATGTCGACGGAAGGTGTCCAGTTGAAGAAGTCCGTCGACGTCGTTCGTGTGATCCAGCGAACGCCATTTTTGAATGTCCGAAAGAAACAAACGTAGCATTGTTCATGATCCGACCAGAACACGTTGTTCTGAGAATCAAAAGCGCCACCTGTGATGATTGGCTTTTCCTGCAGCTTTTGAAAGTGAATTCCATTGGCCGACACATAGGCCACAAGTCCCGATTCACTGCTGCCGCCCACGCCTTTGAACCGTTCGCTTTGAGGAACGCCCGGACGAGTGTCCAGAAACGGCGCAAAGTTATGTGTAACGTGCCCAATGTCGGCAAGGATTGCATTGTTCTCCCTGGTTCCGCCAAAAGAAATCAGGCCCAGTGACGGACGGGTGAACGTGATCCCATCGCGACTTTCCGCATAGCACGTGACCTCCTGAGCTCTCGGATCGTTATCTCCGTATCCCGTCAACGGGCGACCTCGATAGTACATGCGAAACAGATCGCCGTCCTGCAGCACGGTCACATAGCCACTGACCTGACCTTCCCACGGCTGGTCAAATTTCAGAGCGACGCCTCCGGATTGTGGCTTTTGCAATTGCAGCGAAACGCCCTGCATTTTGTCGATCAGAAAGTGATCGATGAACAGCTCCCGCCGAGCCCCCAGTGCCAAAGCATCCTCCGCGTGGCTTATCACGGATGGACATAGTAAGAGCATCATTGCACAGAGCAAAAAGTGACAGCGTTGCATGATGGAAGTTCCTTCGGGAATTAAACTGAATCAATCTCAAAGTCGCGTTCTGACTTCATGGCAAATTTCAAAACGTCAAGGTTGATGCTGCGGGTGACGGTTCAATCATTGAGCCATCTGAAGCTGCGACTCTATGTGAGTCTTGCGAATCCCGTATGTCGCACCGGTACACCCATTGCTTGCAGTTGGTGCAGTACGTCTCCCTTTTGAATCACCTGGGACAACTCGGCAAACACCGGTTCGATCGCCTGCAGAAATGCCACGATATGAGATTCTTTGTGGGCAAAGCCTGGATAGAAACCGCTGCCGGTAAGATACCCGCGATCCAGCATGCGGGCGGTCACAAACGTGCCCAATGCGGCAGCGTGTTCGTGATCAAAGCTCAGATACAGCAGAGCAGGATGCCCAGAGGTTTTCACGGGAACGCCCTGCTCGTGCCCCAACCGATGCCAGCCATCACGCATTAATCCTCCGATGTGACGAGTGTGTGACGCGATGTTTACCGCCTGCAGTTTTCGAATGGTCGCAACTGCGGCCGTTGGACCTACACCTTCTGTCCAATAAGTGCTGGAGATAAACGAAGTCTGCGCAGCGTCCATGAAGCGTCTTCGACCAATGATGGCTGCCATCGGATGTCCGTTGCCCAATGCCTTCGCGAAGACCGCAATGTCCGGCATCACACCATAGTTCAAATGGGCTCCGCCTGCGGCCATTCGCCAGCCGGACGAGATTTCATCGAACACCAGCGCAGCACCCCAACGATCGCAGAGTTCTCGGACGCCTTCCAGGAATCCGGGAGCCGGATCTGTGGAACGAGTCGGCTCCATGACAACAGCGGCGATTTGATTTCCATGCTGTTGAAGAATCCGTTCCAGCTCTTCCAGCTTGTTGTAGCTAAACGGCAAGGCGGTACCCGCGAGTCCGCGCGGCACGCCGGCAGGTGCCAGCCCCGGAAGCAAATGCCCATGCAAACTGTCGGACGCGCCGTCAGGACTGATGTTGGCAGCGAGGTACCAGTCCGACCAGCCATGGTAGCCGCAAAAAGCCACCTTATCTCGCCCCGTGGCGGCTCTTGCGATGCGCACGGCGATCGACATCGACTCGCCGCCAGACCGCGCATAGCGAACCTGTTCGGCCCACGGATGAAGCTCAATCAGCAGTTCCGCAAGCTCTACTTCTTCGGCAAAATTCAGAGTGCACATCGCCCCTTGTGCAATTCGCTTCTGAACGGCCGCAGTGACATCCGGATCAGCAAAACCCAGCAGACACGATCCAATGCCCGACGTCGTCATATCGATGAAACGGCGTCCATCCAAATCGACAACTTCACACCCACTCGCTTCTCGAGCATACGCGGGCCACAACCCCGGCGCAAACATCTCGGGACGCTTGCTCAGCAGCTGAGTGCCCCCGGGAATGAGCTGCCTGGCTCGCTCGTACATCGCCTGAGTAACCGGGCCTGGTGCGGGATGCGTTGGAGTATGCATTCGAGATCCTGAAGAAAGAATCGCAGAGTAAAGGCAGAATAAAATCT
>QWOO01000053.1 GCA_003669615.1 Planctomycetota bacterium | reverse complement strand
GTACTCCACCAGCTTGCCGATGACGTTGTCAAAAAGCTCGCGATTACCTTCGTCACCCTGTGAGCCCGCATACTTTCCTTCCGGGTCCACCAGCGCCAGCGTCGGCCAGGCCTGAACGCCGAATTTCCGCCAGATCAGCATCTCACTGTCATTCACGACCGGGTGCTGAATCTCGTAACGCAAAATCGCATCACGGATACTCTGCGAAACTTTTTCGTTATCAAACTTTGCGGAATGCACGCCAATGACCACGATCTGATTGCCGTATTTTTCTTCCAGATACTTCAGGTCCGGCAGCACGTGCATGCAGTTGATACAGCAGTAAGTCCAGAAGTCCAGAACAACAATTTTGCCCCGCAGATCTTTAAGATCCATGGGCTGAGCCGTGTTCAGCCATTCGGTGCCTCCATCCAGAATACCGTCCGGAACGGCAACGGCCTGCGGAAAGGGATTCTGAGGAGGCTCATCAGCGGCCTCGCCCTTTTTTGCAACCTGCGTGGGAGCACTCTCCGCCGCAGGAGCCTTCTCCTGCGCATCGGAAGCCGCTGGTTCCGTTGAACCAGGCTTCGCTTCTTCGGCAACACTGGCGTCCACATTGATGATCGCCGGTATCATGACCATCAACAATGCAACGCACAGAGTAAAACGACGGTAAGATCCGAGACAACTCACGATGTCATCTCCTTCGCTAAGTTTTTTCGACGGTACAGAATTGAGACAGCGTTGGAGAACGACGGCCGAAAACGGCCGCAGTCCCGATTGGTATGCTTAAACTGTGTGAATCAGGTTGACTGGATCTTAGGCGAATGAGCTTTAAGTTTAATCAACTCGTCCGCGGTTTGGCCACAGTTTGGTTGTACTTTGGCGGTATAGGAACATCAAGTTGCTGCAGACGGTCTGGCCAGTCGGTTCAGATCAGGCTGCAGACGATGGAGTCCCTCTTCTACGGAAAACAGGGGGCGATAGCCAAAATCATGTTCGGCCGCGGCAATCGAATAGCTGTGTGATCCCGCAAGTTGTGCGGCAACAAAACGGGTCATGGGCGGTTCACCGTTCAGACGCAGCAATCTCCAGGCCGTTTCACAAAGCCGCCCCAGTTGAGTAGCTGTATTTCTCGAAATCGAACGCGTCACCGGCCTCATGCCGCATCGCAGCAGCAACTCATTGATCCAGTCCCATAGGTTTACTGCCTGTTGTTCATTGATAAAGTAGGCTTTTCCGGTCGCCGCCACAGATGTACTCAGCGATGCTTCTGCTTGAAGATGGGCGGCCGCAACATTTTCTACATAGGCCATGGAAACGACGTTGGTCCCGTCGCCAACACGGCGCAGGCGACCGGATCTCGCTTTTTGAATCAGTCGCGGAATCAGATGATTGTCGCGAGGTCCCCAGATCAGATGCGGACGCAGTGAGATCGTACGCAGGCGATCGTCGTTTGCCGCCAGCACAGCCTGCTCGGCCAGCGCTTTGGAATGCGGATAATGACAGAGCCAGTTTGTCGGATACGGAAGTGCTTCCGTGGCATCCAGATGATCCTCACCATCAAAGACAACACTCGGTGAACTGGTATAAATCAGTCGCTGCACGTTCTGTTCACGACAGCCGGCGATCACATTTTGAGTCCCCAGCGTGTTGATTCCATAATACTTGTCCCATTCGCCCCACACGCCCGGAATGGCGGCCACATGAAACACGGCGTCGATTCCGCGCAAGGCCGAGCTGACCGTCGCTGCGTCGCGCAAATCGCCCTGCACTGTTTTCACGCCGAGCGCATCAAGCGAGGAATAGTGACCGCGACAGAATACGCGCACCGAGTGCCCGGACTGCAGGAGCTGTTCAACAATATACAGGCCAAGGAATCCGCCACCGCCTGTCACCAATGCTTCCATAATCGATGTCTTTCCCTGCCTGTTCGGTGCCAGTTCAGTCAGTACGGTCTTCTGATTGTCGGAGTGCATTGAAGCGAAAATCGAACGTGCGTTCGAGCCTTCTGGGACGTAGTCCGAAAACCTGTTCCGAAGCATACTATATCGACTATGGCGTTTGTTGGTGCGGGCAACCAGTCTGAATCTGTTCGGCCATCGTCACGGGCACTCGCGATCGTCGATGGCGGACTTGCCCGCCTGATCTGCCGCGGCCAGTGGCACATTCCCGCTGGAAAGCGGCGATATCTGCCGATCCTTCGGTGCTTTTCTCAACAACGAGGTCTGGCTCGGCGTCCCGGGGACGATCCTGCTCTGGACGGACGGGCGGTCATGTTTCAAACTCGATCGACAGGCAACATCATCTGCGATGATCACCAGTTTGCAGGCATCAGGCCTGAATCTTCCGAGCTGACGTTTTCCCATCTGTCGAGTTTTCAATCATGAAGCGACTGGCAATAGCCGTCTGCTGCTACGCAGCCCTTTTTGCAGCAGCATTCTTCTGCGCGCTGCAGTTGCGTTTTGATTTGAACGTGATTCATCTTACGAGTGCAATCGTACGTGACAGTGTGGCATTGAAACCTCAGCCTGGACTGGTCACCGCCTTTCACGTTGAACAGCTGACTTACGCCAAAGATGTTTTTCGCAGCGCCGCTCTGCCGCTGATTTTTGTGAAAATTCTGATCGTCCTTTTTTCTCGAGACTGGCGGAGGCGTTTGCGGTATTCGACAACTCAGGATGTCGCCTGGTCAGCGGGAATTTGCGCGGCCTGCGGAATTATTGTGGCCATACTTCAGGCTGCCGGAAGCATCATGCCGCACATTCCACGCGGCGTTATCGTCATTGATACAATTCTGTCGGCCGGGACCATGGCCGCAGCGCGGGTACTTGCGAGTACTCTACGAACATTGCGACTGCCTCGCCGAAACTCTCAGGCCGCTCGAACTCTGATCTATGCGAACGGTGGCGACGCAGTTCACCTTGTCACATCGATTCAGGCCAGCTCCAACCGGCTGCGTGTCGTCGGGATTGTGTCTCCGCTGGACGCTGCCAGAAATGGTGTTGTCGCCGGTGTTCGCGTCTTTGATGCCTCACAGGGGCTGGAACAGATTATTCAGCAGACGCAGGCAGAAGTCTTGCTTCTGCCATCGCAGCTTCCCGGGCGAACAATCCGCGACGTGAGCGAAATTTGCCTGCGAAACAGCGTCGAAACGCATTTGGTTCCGTCCGTTGATGAGATCCCTTCAGGCCGATTTCAGCTTCGGATGCGGGACGTTACGATCGATGACCTGCTGCGTCGCGAACCCAACCAGCTGGATCTGAACGGGATCCGCACTGTGCTGACAGATCGAGTCATTCTGGTCACTGGTGCAGCCGGCAGTATCGGTTCAGAAGTGTGTCGTCAGCTGATGCAGTTTAGTCCTCGCAAGATAGTACTGCTGGATCAGTCGGAGTTTGGTGTTTTCCAGATGGAACAGGAATTTCAAAGTTTCCTGCGACACTCCAAGCCGGAAGATGTGGCGATCGAATTCGTCGTTGAAGACATCACGGATCTCCACGCGATGACTCGCATTTTTATGATGCATCGACCGTCGGTAATTTTTCATGCGGCGGCCTACAAACATGTGCCTCTGATGGAAGCCAATCCCCAGGCTGCGGTGCGTAACAATGTGATTGGTACTCGCGTCATTGTGGATCTGGCGCATAAGTTTTCAGTCGAACGATTCGTCATGATTTCGACGGACAAGGCCGTTCGTCCGACAAACGTGATGGGGGCGACAAAGCTGATCGCGGAGCAATACCTGCATGCGGTCGCTGTTCGCTCAAAGACGCGTTTCATAACGGTTCGATTCGGAAATGTTTTGAACTCCGCAGGCAGCGTTGTTCCGACATTTCGGCGACAGATTGAAGAAGGTGGACCGGTGACTGTTACCGATCCGCGGATGGAACGATACTTCATGACGATTCCCGAAGCCGTGCAGCTTGTGTTGCAGTCTGCAGCGAAGGGCGAAGGCGGCGATGTGCTCATTCTGGACATGGGTGAGCCGGTCCGGATCGTTGACCTGGCGAAAGACATGATCCGGTTGTCGGGCCAGCAGTATCCGGAGGACATTGATATTGTTTACACCGGTCTTCGTCCCGGCGAAAAACTCTATGAAGAATTGTTCTACGAGACCGAAGAGGGCGCGTGTCGAGTTCACGAGAAAATCTACCGTGCTCCGCGAACGACCGACGTGAATGCTGCGGCAATTGAAGGCGATATGGTTTTGCTGATGCAGCATTTGCATGCCAGTCGCGAAGAACTGCGAGAAGTGCTCTGGCAGGTCACCGCTCGCATCGTTGCCAGTTCGTCGCAGGTGCGGCCTGTTGTGACCTTGCCTCTGGACAACACTGATACTCCGCCACGGTCGGAGTTCCCTTATGAATCCAGATCCGCAGTCAGAAAACGCACGGCGGCCTGATAGAAAGAGTCCCATGAAGGCCGCGGTCTTTGAACAATTTCAAATGCCACTGCAGGTTCGCGAAGTTCCTGTACCCGATCCTCGGCCCGATTCTGCCGTGATTGCTGTTCGCGCGTGCGGCCTGTGTCGCAGTGACTGGCATGGCTGGATGGGCCACGATTCTGATGTGCATCTTCCGCACGTGCCCGGGCATGAACTGGCTGGTGAAATTGTCGCAGTTGGAAGTCGAGTGAACCTGTGGCAAACTGGGTCGCGAGTCACGGTTCCGTTTTGCTGTGGATGTGGATCATGTTTGCAGTGCGCGACGGGCAATCAGCATATCTGTGATCATTACACTCAGCCCGGCTTCACACAGTGGGGCGCGTTTGCCGAGTACGTCGAGATTCGTCACGCGGACGTGAACCTGGTCAAGCTTCCGGAAAGTGTGGACTTCGCTACTGCCGCAAGTTTGGGCTGCCGCTTCGCGACGTCATTTCGTGGCGTTGTCTTTCAGGGACGAACTCAACCGGGCGACTGGATTGCCGTCCATGGTTGTGGCGGAGTCGGTTTGTCGGCGGTGATGATTGCCGCTGCCCTGGGCGCTCAGGTCATCGCCATTGATGTGAAACCCGATCGTCTGGAAATGGCTGCACGCTGTGGAGCCCGTCATGTGATCAATGCTTCCACGACGGACGTCGTGTCCGCGATCCGTGAACTGAGTTTTGGTGGCTGTCATGTTTCCGTCGATGCGCTCGGCAGCAAACAGACGTGCTGGAACTCCGTCAAGTCGCTGCGAAAGCGTGGTCGGCACGTTCAAATCGGGTTGATGCTGGGATCCGATGCTGATCCGCCAGTTCCGATGGGTACCGTGATCGCCAACGAACTGGAAATTCTAGGCAGCCATGGGATGCAGGCCTTTGAATACGGCCGCATGCTGGCGATGATCGAGTCTGGAGCCATCAATCCGGCAATGCTGATCAGTGATCGCGTCACCCTTTCTGAGGCCGCTCTGCTGCTGCCGGAGATGAATCAATTCCCGGGCACCGGCGTGACTGTGATTGACCGGTTTGTATAAGCTTTCTGCTCAGTGATGATTGAAAGCTCTAGTGCAGCAGCGCAGCCGAACCACGAAATGCGTTCGGGGCACTTGTGATGAAGTTCCGTTTGCTTCGGGGCTCCGCAAGTGTCGGCCATCGGCCGCTATTTCGACCATTGCAGAACTGACCAGACTCAAGCCACACAACAGACGACAGGTCATGGATCGTGAACTCCTCACCACTTCAGCCTTCGCTGGATTATTTCACTGGGCCAATTCACTGGGCTATGCAGGGCTGAATGCCTGCCAGAAATATTTGAAGCCCGATCTGTAACAGATCGGGCTTCACGTTTTACTTCGTATGGCGGCCGGATTACAGGCTGATGCCTGGAACCGTGTATGCTCGAGCAAACTCAGCGATTTCCTGGCGGATACTTTCGAGTTCGGCCGAATTATCGTGGGCCTTTAGTGCGGCAAGAATCCATGTTCCGACTCGCTTCATCTCATCCGTCTTCATTCCGCGAGTTGTCAGGGCGGCCGTACCAATTCGAACGCCACTGGGGTCCATTGGCTTTCGCTGATCGTACGGAATCATGTTTTTGTTGACGGTGATCCCGGCCTTTTCGAGAGCATGCTCACCAATCTTGCCCGACAGTCCGATTGCTGTGACATCGCACATCATCAAATGGTTGTCTGTTCCTCCGGAGACGAGCCGCAGACCACCGCTCATCAGAGTTTCTGCCAGCGTGCGAGCGTTGTCGACGATCTGTTGACCGTAGGCTTTAAACTCCGGTTTCAGGGCTTCACCAAAGCAGACAGCTTTTGCCGCCACGATGTGCATCAGCGGACCGCCCTGAATGCCGGGGAATACGCTTCGATCGACGTTGGCGGCGTGCTCTTTGCGACACAGGATGAACCCCGACCGAGGACCTCGCAGAGTCTTGTGCGATGTTGATGTGACAAAGTCGGCGTGAGGAACCGGGCTGTTGTGAATGCCGGCTGCGACAAGTCCGGAATAGTGAGCCATATCGACCATCAGCATTGCGCCAACGGACTTGGCGATTTCAGCGAACTTGCCGTGATCGATTTCTCGAGGATACGCGCTGG
>QWOO01000063.1 GCA_003669615.1 Planctomycetota bacterium | reverse complement strand
TTACGATCGCCGTGTTTGTCAATCCGGGCACCATTCCCGCGACGCGATCGGGCGCCGGCGATCGCAGCAATCGTTCGTTCGAATACGATTCGATGGGCGATCTGTATGCACGATTTCTGGTGGATGAGTTCCTGCCAGCGGCATTGAAGGACCTGAATGTTTCGACCGACCCAAAGCAGAGAGCGATCTGTGGAATCTCTTCGGGCGGCATTTGTGCCTTCACAGCGGCATGGGAAAAGCCGGAACAGTTCGGCAAAGTGCTGAGTCACATCGGAAGTTTCACGGACATTCGCGGCGGCTGGGCGTATCCCGGTCTTGTTCGCAAGTCGAAGGATCAGCCGAAGCCGCTGAAGGTTTATCTCCAGGAAGGCAAAGACGATCTCGACAATCTGTTCGGCAACTGGCCGCTGGCGAATGAAGATCTGGCGGCAGCTCTGCGATTTGCCAACTATGAATATCAGTTTGTCATGACTGGCGGAGGCCATAGTGGTCAATGGGGCGGCGACAAGCTGGGTGATGCTCTGAAGTGGCTGTGGGCCGATCAGGCGGAATCGCCCACACCGGCGCCGGCTAAGGTGGCAGTTGCGGAATCTCCGAAAGCTCCCGAGTGGATGCCTCATGCAGATGCCGTCGTTCGCGATGACGTGCCGCATGGAACCGTGGAAGACATGCCAGACTTCGAGTCCAAAATTTTCGAAAACACGACTCGCGGTTGGGCCGTTTATGTGCCGGCTCAGTACAAGAAAGAAGAACCGGCCGCACTGATGATCTTTCAGGACGGGCACAGCTACCGCGATGTGAAAGGCCGCTTTCGAGTCCCCGTGGTGTTCGATAACTTGATCGCTCGTGGTGAGATGCCGACGACAATTGCCGTATTCATTAATCCCGGGCATGACAAAGCGAAAGGCCAACTGGAGCAGCCGTGGAAGGCATCCAATCGCAGCTTCGAATACGACAGCCTCGGCGATCGATACGCTCGCCTTCTGCTCGAAGAAATTCTGCCGGAAGTAGAGAAGCAATATACGATCTCCAAAGACCCGGAGATGCGAGCGATCTGTGGAGCCAGCTCCGGCGGAATCTGTGCGTTCAATGTCGCCTGGGAAAGACCTGACGCGTTTCGCAAAGTGCTGTCGACAATCGGCAGCTTCACCAATCTGCGCGGCGGAAATGTTTATCCATCGCTCGTGCGCAAGACAGAACCAAAACCACTGCGAGTTTATATGGCCGACACCAGCGGCGACGTGGACAACGCGTTTGGCAGCTGGCCGTGGTCCAATCGACTAATGGCTTCCGCGTTGCAATACATGGGATACGACGTGCGTTTCGACTGGGCCGAAGGCTACGCTCACAACGCAGATCACGGTGGCGGCCTGTTTCCGGAAGCCCTGAAGTGGCTGTGGAGAAAAGAACCGCACGTGCCCAAAGTCGACACGAAAGGCGATCTCAAGGGCGACATGACTCTGCTGCGACAGCTGATTCCGGGAGAAAGCTGGGAAGTGGTTGCGGACAAGCTTGGGTTTGCGGACGCTCCTTGTACGGATGCCGATGGCAACTTCTACTTCTGCGACATGAAGGCTCCAGCTGTTTATAAAGTGAGTGTGACCGATGGCACTCGCACAGAACTGGTGAAAGAATCCGTCAGCGGTCTGGAATTCGGGCCAGATGGTTTGCTCTATGCGTGCCAGGGCAGCAGCAAACGAGTGCTGTCGATTCATCCTCAGACCGGCGAAGTGAAAGAAGTCGCCAACAATGTGGTTCCGAACGACTTGGCAGTCAGTGCGGACGGTTTTGTTTACATCACCGAAACTGGTGCTCAAAAGGTGACTCGGATCAGTATCAAAACCGGTGAAGTTGTGACTGCGGATACGGGCATCAATCGACCAAACGGAATCGTGCTGTCAAATGATCAGGGGACGCTGGCAGTTTCCGACTACGGCGGTGAAAGCACGTGGCTGTTCCGGGTGAACCCGGACGGAAGTCTCGACGGTAAAATCCCAACGATGACCATGCGACTGCCGATCGACCCCAAAGGCGAATTCAAATTCAATCAGCCGCCGCCATATATGCCAACGACTCAGGGCGATGGCAGCGCGGTCGACAAGTCAGGTCGTTACTATGTCACATCAGCACTGGGTGTCCAGATTTTTGATCCGACGGGGCGGCTGTGTGGTGTGCTTCCAAAACCGCAGGCATCTCAACCACTGACCAGCTGCGTGCTGGCCGGCGTCAATCACGAATACCTTTACATCACGAACGGCGACACCGTGTTTCGCCGCAAACTGAAGGTCGACTGATTGGTTTATCGCTCTTGAAGAAGCCCGGCTTTTACTTTGAGCCGGGCTTCTTGGTTTCAGCCTTTTGTCGCCGCCAGTCCCAGGGCGAGATCAGATCGACTTCGGCCCACAGTCCAAGCTTCGTCGTTCGTGCCTGCTTTTCGCTTGTCGCCAGCAATTCATTGTCGGGTGCGAAGCGGACAAAATGCCAGGCCAGGCCATTTGCCACCAGATGCGAGTTCACTTGAATTTCCGCATCCGTTGCAGCCGTCGCTTTTGGGTGGAAGTACACATCGCTGATGATCTGACCGACACGGTCTTCACCCTGCGTGATCACACGGACCGTCTGTTCGTGAATCAGTTCCTTCAGAGCAGCCTGAGCCTTTAATCCGAACGACTGGTCCAGCTCAGGCGCATCGATACCATTCAGTCGAATGCGGTAAGTTTTTTTGTCGGCGGTGACCAGATCAAATGCATCGCTGTCCGGGACATCGACCACAAACCCCGACAACTCCGCGCCTTTCGGAAGCTCGCGACGGTACTCCACCAGATAGTGAGTGGATTCGGGTTCAGACGTGAACGCCGCGGGGAAGGCGAGTCCCTTGATGTCGTAACAGACTCGCAGAGTTTCCGACTTTGTCATTTCGAAAATCGCGAGCAGTGTCTTGCCCTGATTCGGCCCCACCTTGCCTGTGATTGTCATGCGGTGCGGAACAGACTTGCGATCGATCTCAAACGTTCCTTTGTCGGGTGTGCCATTCACCGTGACGGAATACTGCTCACCGTCCAGTTTCAGCACAATTCCGTCCCGCACTTCCTTTGGCAATTCCTGGCCCATCATCGCCGCGTTCACAGGATGCCAGATGCCATTCAGAGGGGATGGCGTTTCATCGGCGGAGACCTGGTGACTCAGCAGGAGAACCGAGACCAGCATCACACGCGCCCAGAATATACGGCCCATCACAATGTCTCCCGCCAAGAAAATGTGCCGACAAAATTCAGCAAACGCACTCACGTCAACAAGCTCGAAGCGCCAGCGAACAGGCGGTTGGCCCACTCGCGGCCCACTCGCTGGCGCTTCGAGCTTGTATAAGCACTCATTTAAAACTGGAAGATTGGCGGATCATAAAATCTCCGCCTCCTCCGAAAAAAAGTAGCTCGCTGCCAGTCTACAACTACTCCACAGCAGGTCGCGGAGGATTGGACCAGTGACCTGATGGGTCGCTTCCTCGCACGATAATTCCCTTTTCGTTCCACTGCATTCCCGCGCGGACATGTGCAGCCGCGTATCGCAGTGTCAGGCCGCAGCGGCGGCGAGTCGACATGTTGGCATCGGAACCATGCAAAAGCAGATCGTTATGGATCGAAGCCTGCCCGGCCTTCAGGTCGTCCAGCACAATGTGACCGTAGGATTCGGCATTTTCCACAGTCTGGTCGAGCACGTTGTGTTCTTCCGGGCTGCTCTTGCGGTACGTCAGATGACCTGAATGATGCGAGCCCGCGATGAACTTCATGCAGCCGTTGTCCAGGTCGGCATCATCAATCGCCAGCCACACGGTCACGGCATGTGATGGAGTCAAAGGCCAGTAACTGGCGTCCTGATGCCATGCGACAGCCCGACCATCACCCGGCATCTTGCAAAAGAAATGCGAGCCCCAGGCGATGACATCGTCACCGAGAAGCTCAGCAACGTACTGCACAATCCGTGGGTTGGTCAGAATGTCATAGACCCCGCCATACTTCATATGCGCGGTGCTGATGGAATAGCTGTTTCCTCCGGCGGAAATGGTTTTTTCCAGAAGGCCATCAAAGTACCGCCGAATGCCAAGAATCTGGTCGGGCGAATAAACATCCAGCGGACGGATATATCCGCCCTCATTATAACCTTCGATCTGGGCCGCTGTCAGAGTCTTCGCGCGGGCCGCATCGGCCGGATAGAAGGTTAAATTTCGCTTCAATATTTCCAGTTCAGTATCCGCCGGGATCACTTTGAATTCTTTTGCTGCAGACATTTTGTTTCGCCTGAGAGAATGGGTGGAAAATTACCGCCGAGGTCAGATCGGCTGGGTGCCGATCTTCATTGCAGGCTAAGCTCCATGCAGTAGACGGGAAACGTGGATTATGGCGGCTAAGAGTACTCAAGAAAATGGCCAGCTCCGAATCTACAGCCAGATCCTGAAGTCGAAAAACGCCAAGGCCGTATTCCTCGCGAAGAATTCAACGTCAGACTCCGCAGATTTCACGCCTCCGCCACTTCCCCCGAAAAAAGCTTCAGGCGGCGGACAACCAACGCTCAGGGCAGCCGAAGACTGCACTTTTCCTGCGATTATTGAGGCGAAGCAGGATCTCAGGCTTTGATCGTCGACTCGGCCGGATAGCTGCAAGGGCCGATCAAGTGCACCAACGGACCGACAATGCAGTTGTCTCCGATGGAAACCGTGCCATCGATCACCGTAAACGGCCGAATGACGGTATCGCGTCCGATTTTCGCACCGAAGTCGATACTCGTCTGTGACGGATCTTCAATGGTCACCCCGGACAGCATCAAGTCATTCAGAATGCGATGATGAATTCCTTCACGTGCTTCCGAAAGCTGAACTCGTGTATTCACACCGAGCGCTTCTTCAATCGTCAGACTGCAGGTCGCGGTAACGTTATGTCCTTCGTCCATCAGAATGCGAGGACAGTCCGTCAGATAATATTCGGCCTGACTGTTGTTCGGTTTGACCTGATGCAGCGCCTTCAGCAACAGCGGCGTGCTGAACGCGTAGCATCCGGTGTTAATCTCCGTAATCCTTCGCTGTTCCGGAGAAGCATCTTTCTGTTCGACGATACATTGAAATGTGCCCGAGGCATCGCGAACAATTCGGCCCAGGCCGTCATTATTTTTTGTATCTGCAGTACCGATCACACACGCGGCCTTCATCTCCGCCTGACTGTTCAACAGGGCTTTCAGCGAACTTCCCTGCAAAAGAGGAGTATCGCCGGCGAGAATCAATACCGACCCCTGATGGCCGGTCAAATAAGATTCGCACATCAGCACTGCGTGGCCGGTTCCTTTTTGTTCGGTCTGTTCGGCGAACACGACATCAGGATGATGCGACAGTGCGCTGCGGACAAGATCGGCTTTGTGTCCGACGACGACGATCAATCGCTCTGCGCCTGCCGCGCGGGCCGCGTCGAGAACATATTCAATCATCAGACGGCCGCAGACCGGATGCAGGACTTTGGGCACTTCGGATTTCATGCGAGTGCTCTTGCCGGCAGCAAGGATTACGGCAACAGGAGCGGTCATCAGAGCAACTTTCTTCAGCAACGCAAAGGAATAAGCGACCGGCCGGCCATCATCTCAGGGGGCCTCACAGAATAAATGCGAGGCGGCACTTCCGGGCAATCGTGCAGACCAAATTCAGCTCTGCACTTCTGTGCTGCAAATGAATTTCCTGATCCCCGAAATGTCCGGAACAGGGGCGTGAAATTTCATCTCAGCGACAGAATACGATTGTCGGGCGTTCTGTTAGAAACGCAGACCAATCTGGCCAATGAAGCCGTTGCCGATGTCATAACCTGGGGTCGCGTTTGCAAACGTGACTTCGCGATTGAAGACCCAACCACCTTCGAAGAACCAGTTATAAGTTCCGCCGTCCATTTTCAGACCCGCCAGCACTCGGTAATCTTCCATCTCCACCTGAGTGTCAGACGTCACGCCGGCAAACGTGGATTCCACGCCGTACGCTTCCACATGGTATTCGGCTCGAACATACAACCACTTGGACCAATACGCTTCGTTGCCCAGGAACACGCTGACGCGGGCTTCCGGATACATGAGTTGCCATTCCCAATAGTCATCACGATAGATCAAACCAGCCCAGGGAATGATGCGATCGTCAACACGATCCCAGTACATCGCACCCAGTCCCAACGTCCAGTACTGATCCAGCTGCATAAACAAAATACCGCGACCGTCCAGCTGGAAACCTTCGTCCATAATGTCGGCTCGGAAATCTGTATTGATCGAAGGCGTTACACCTAAACTGATACTGAACGGGCCAGCCTGAGGCGTCTCGAGTTCAAAGTCGAGCCCAAAGCGATACAGATCATTAGCAATGTTGATTCCCCCGTCCGGACCATTCCAGTTTCGGTAAGAAAATTGATTTGTCCAGTTGAGAATCCAGCCTGGAATGAAGGGAGTTCCATAGGCCAGCTCGTAGTCGACTCCAAAAATTTCCTGATTGCCCGTGGCCCCGCCCA
>QWOO01000194.1 GCA_003669615.1 Planctomycetota bacterium | reverse complement strand
TCACGGCGTATCTTGGGCATATCTTTTGGAAACTTGGCCGACGCGTCCCCGGGCGATTGTGCATCTTTCTTCTGGCGACACTGTGCGTGGGCGCTTTGGTTCTGCATTCATTGCGAATGAGTTCCCAGGCCAATCCGATTCATCAGGCGGCGTCGGATTTGTCTTCGGCCGTTGTCCTTGGAGCGATGCTGACCGGCATGTTGCTTGGCCACTGGTATTTGACAACGCCAACGATGTCGATCCAACCGCTGACGTGGTTTGGTCGAGCGTTGCTGCTGGCGGCGGTGTTTCGGCTGATCGTCAGCGTCATCTCGCTGGTGCGCTTCGGATGGAGCGCGACCGACACGACTCACGTGTTGTGGTTGAGCATGCGATTGATCGGCGGGATTGTCGTGCCGATCGTCACATCGCTGATGGTGGTGCGCATTCTTCGTTACAGGAATACTCAGTCGGCCACGGGTGTTCTGTTCGCCGGACTGATATTGGTATTCATGGGCGAAATGACAGCCGCTCTGCTGGAACGCGATCTCGGAATTCCCTACTGACGAAAAACGAACTGCGATCGTGGCCGGCCCGACGGTCACAGGGCGGTCAGATGCGATCCAAAACGGGGCGGATTTCTGGTCCTGAACACGGGCGAACATTTTTCATGGCCCGTTTTCACGTTTTGAATGGTCATCCACCGCAATCGTTCGAATAATCAAGAAGTCGACACCATGGCCACTCATATTATTTTTCAGTGCCCGGCATGCCAGAAACGGCGAATTACTTCTCCGGAATCAGCATCGGGAGCGGTCTGTTGCGACGAGTGTCAGTGGAAGCGGGATGAGGGTGCAGGGGATTTTACAAACGAAAAGCTGACTCGATGTCGCATCTGCGGATGTGAAGATTTGTGGCGTCAGAAGGATTTTCCGCCAGCGTTGGGATTGGCACTTGTGGCGACTGCAGCCATTCTGAGTTGTACGGCATGGGCGTTTTATCAACCCTTGCTGGCGCTCGGAATTCTGATGGCGGCGGCGTTGATCGACATGATACTGTATTCGTTTATGGGAGATATGCTGGTCTGCTACCGTTGCGGAGCCCGACATCGTCGAACTGCCATGGATGAACAACATGCCAGGTTCGACCTTGAGACTGCGGAACGTTATCGTCAGCAGGATCTGCGTCAGCAAAAGACGTAACATCAGTGAGAGCATGACACTCAGCAGCACACGCGGCCAAGCGTCGATGGTTTCTGAGTTGGGGTTAGGTATCGGTGGAAGAACAGCGTCGACGACTGGTTGAAGATCTGACCGACGCGATCGAGGGCGAACTGCGAGTCGATCGTGCTGCGGCGTCGGTGTATTCGTCGGACGCAAGTCTTTACGAAATAGAGCCGCTCGGGATTGTGTTTCCTCGACACGCCCAGGATGTGCAGGTTCTGGCCGCGTATTCTGCTGACAACGGCATTCCGTTGATTCCCCGAGGAGCCGGCTCCGGCCTGGCCGGAGGAGCCATCGGTTCCGGACTTGTGATCGATTTCTCTCGGCACATGAATCGCATTCTGTCGATTGATGGCGACCGCGTCCGCGTCCAGCCGGGAGTTGTGCGGGAACAGTTGAATCGTGAACTGCGAAAGCACGGACGCTACTTTGCACCTGATCCATCAAGCAGTCGCGTCACGACCATTGGCGGCATGTTGGGTGTGGACGCTGCCGGTTCACATGCCGTTCGCTATGGGTCGACTCGTGACCACGTTGAAAGCATCGAATGCGTTCTTTCCGGCGGTCAACGCCTCGAACTTGGCCGCGAATCACTGGTGCCGAGTGGTCTTGAGTATCCTCGAATGGTCGAGATTGACTCTGACAGCGGCGTATCGCTGGATGTCGCAGTGCGAGCGGACACGAAGAAGCTGTCGTCAATGACTCCGGCGACTCGTCGTGCCGATTTGATTCAGCGCATCGATTCCTTGCTGCAGCAATACGACACCACGATCCGCCAGTACCAGCCGCCCCTGTTGCGAAACAGTTCGGGCTACATGCTTCGCGGAATTCGGCAGGAGCGGTATCTCGATCTGGCGCGAATGCTGGTTGGATCTGAAGGAACGTTGGCGCTGTTCACCGAAGCCACGCTGTTCAGCATGCCGCTGCCGCAGTTTCGTTCGGCCTGCCTGCTGATGTTTCCAACTTTGGAGCAGGCCGTGCATGCCATGCAGCTGTTGCTGCCTCTGGAACCGAGTGCGTGTGACCTGCTGGATCGTCGTCTGCTCAGTCTGGGTCGCGGCGCCGACCTGCGATTCCGCGATATGATTCTTCCGGAGGCGGAAGCAGGCCTGATTCTGGAATTCCCGGGCAGTAGTGAGCACGAAATTCGTGAGCGACTTGCGGATTCGCAACGCCTGTTGAAGGATCGAGGCGTTGACTTCCAGATCACTCGTGAAGCGACCTCTTACGAAGACGTCGAGCTGCTTTGGTCGCTGCCTTCGCAGGTGGTTTCGCTGCTGGCCAGTCTGAAAGGATCTTCACGACCGCTGCCGTTTGTCGAAGATGTGGCCGTTCCTCCGGAACGACTTGCTGAGTTCCTCGTGTCGGCTCAGAAGATCTTTCAGAAGCACGAAGTCACGGCGACGCTGTATTCCCATGCGGCTTCGGGACAGTTGCACTTTCGACCGATACTGCCGGTTCCCTGTCGCGGTGACGACACGCAGATCGAAGCCATTGCGAGGGATCTGTATCGTCAGGTCGTTCAGGTGGGCGGAACGATCAGCGGAGAACACGGCGACGGACTGTCTCGCACTGCGTTTATTCGCACTCAGTACGGTCCGCTGTACCGAGCGTTTCAGCAGTTGAAGGACATCTTCGATCCGTTAAAGATGCTGAATCCGGAAAAGATCATCAGCAACGATCCGCAGCTGACGATTAAGCACCTGCGTCAGACAAGACCGTCGGACAACGGCATGTCAGGTGTTTCCAGCGAGTCCGCATTGCCGGTCCTGCAATTGGCATGGACGGCCGGTGAAGCTGCGGATGCGGCGGCACGCTGTAACGGCTGTGGCAGTTGTCGAGTTCAGGTGGCTCCCTCTCGAATGTGCCCTTTTGTCGAAGAAGAGCAGGACGAACTGCTGAGTCCTCGAGCCAAGGCCAATCTGCTGCGTCGCAGCCTGTGCGCCCCGGATGGTGGTGAACTGCTCGATGGCGATTCTGCATTGCGCGTGATTGAGTCGTGCTTTAACTGCAAACAATGTCAGCTCGATTGTCCTTCGGAAGTTAATATTCCCCATCTGGTTCTGGAAGCCAGGGCTCAGCACGTGCAGGCGCATGGCTTGAGCAAGACCGCATGGCTTCTTTCGAGAGTTCACACGTATGCGCGAATGGCATCGCGGTTTTCGTTTCTGACCAATCGTCTGCTGCGAAATCTGATGTTCAGGAAACTGCTGCAGCGCTTTGTAGGAATCGCAGCCCAGCGCCGATTGCCACGTTTTGCAAGAACGCCGTTTCTTTCATCGCTGCGAGTTCAGCGGCAAGACAATTCCGGAGCCCCCGGAAGTCCTCGTCCGACCGTTGTTTATTTCGTGGACTACTTTGCCAATCATCATGATCCGGAACTCGGTGAGGCTTTCGTCAGAGTGCTCGAGCATAACGGATTTCGAGTCTACATTCCCAAGGGACAAACTGTGTCCGGAATGACGATGATTTCCGTGGGCGACATAGCAGCCGCGCGAGTGGTCGCGGAACACAATATTCGTGAGCTGGCAGAACCGGCGCGAGAGGGTTATCCAATCCTCTGTACCGAGCCTTCCGCGGCTTTATGTCTGACGCAGGAATATCCCATGCTGCTGTCAAACAACGACGCGGATGTGATCGCCCAGCAGACGATGGATGCCGGCTCATTCCTGCTGGACCTGCACCGGCGAGGCAAGTTGAAGAAAGATTTTTCGCCGCTCGCCCTGAAGCTCGCGTGGCATACGCCGTGTCACACGCGTGCCATGCGCCGAGGCCAGCCGTTGCTGGATTTGTTGCGACTGATTCCCGGAGTTTCCGTGCAGGTGATTGAAAAGGGCTGCACAGGAATGGCGGGCACCTTTGGTCTTGCGGCCGCAAATTTTCAGCAGTCACTGAAAATTGGAGCGGAATTGATCGAGGAAATGAAGACCGTAGACGCGGTCGCGGGAGTCACCGACTGCAGTAGTTGCCGAATGCAAATGGAACAGGCGAGTAAGATCCCTACAATACATCCGATCAAGCTGCTGGCTCTGGCTTACGGCCTGATGCCTCGTCTTGCAGAACGCCTGAAGGCCAAACCCTCCGGTTTGAGTATGTCTTAGTCCGGATGATCTGTGCGGCAACTTGATTTCCTGCTCGCAAAGCCGTTCAAGCGGCAAGGCAAATTTCCATGAAGAAGCGTGTTGAGATATGAGCGACGTTCGGAACATTGTGAGGGTACAACTGTTCGCGGCAGCGCGTGACATCGCCGGGCGGGAAGTCGTTGAACTGGAGATCGTCCGGCCCACGGAGATTGCGACGCTTCGAAAACAACTTCTGGAAATGGTTCCTGGTTTACAACCACTCGCCAATGCGTTGCTGTGGGCGGTGAACAACGAATACGTCCGGGACGATCGCGTAGTTGGACCGTCCGACGCTGTTGCCTGCTTTCCTCCTGTGAGTGGTGGCTGAAATGATTGAACTGACTGAACAGGCGATCGATTTTCACAACCTCACAGAATCCGTGAGAGACAACGCAGCGGGAGCCGTCGTTCTGTTTCTGGGAACAGTAAGAGAATTTACCGGCGGAGTTCAAACGGCATGGCTGGGCTATGAGGCCTATCCGGAGATGGCTCGTGCATCCATGGCTCAGCTCGAAAACGAAGTGCGTGCGAAATTCACCGTGACGAAAGTCGCCATCTCGCATCGTTTCGGAAAGCTCGAACTGGGCGATGTGAGTGTCGCCATTGCAGTCAGTTCGCCACATCGAGCTCAGGCGTTCGATGCCGGGCGGTGGCTGATTGATACGCTGAAGGAACGAGTTCCCATCTGGAAAAAAGAGCATTACTCCGATGGCCGTGAAGAATGGCAACATCCGGGTTTGCCCACCGAAACACTCTGCAAGGACAATGACCGATGATCCATCCAGCGGACAGTTCTCGCCGACTGATCGATTCGTTCGGTCGAGTGCACAACAATCTCCGAATCAGTGTGACCGATCGCTGCAATATTCGCTGTTTCTATTGCATGCCGGCGGAAAATGTTGAGTTCATGCCGAAGGAGCATCTGCTTTCCTTCGAAGAGATCGAACGGGTTGTGCGAATCGGCACGACGCTGGGAATCGATCGCGTCCGACTGACCGGCGGTGAGCCGCTCGTCCGTCGTGGTCTGCATGTTTTGGTGCGCAAGCTGGCCGCGATGCCAGGTATCGTCGACATAGGGCTGACGACCAACGGAATTCTGCTGGAAGAGCAGGCTCGGGAACTGCGAGATGCCGGGCTTCGCCGACTAAATATCAGCCTCGATGCGCTCGACCCGGAAATCTTCCGCAAGGTGACTCGGCGTGATGGCTATGAAAGAGTGCTCGCCGGGATTGAAGCCGCGCGATCTGTCGGATTTTCACCCATCAAGCTGAACGCGGTCTCTGTCCGCGGACTGACGGAAAGTCAGATTGTCCCATTCGGTCAGCTCGCCCGTGACACAGATACAGTGGTGCGATTCATTGAGTTCATGCCGCTGGATGCGGACAGTCAGTGGCAGCGCGATAAAGTTTTGTTCGCAAACGAAATCGTCGCCACTCTGGAGGAGGCTTTTGGCCCGCTTCGTCCGATTGATGGCGGCAACACCTCCGTTTCGAACGCTGTTCTTCCGGTCCTCGGAAACTCTGCCCACGCGCCGGCTCAGGATTTTGAATTCGCCGACGGGAAAGGCCGCATCGGCCTCATTGCCAGCGTGAGTCAGCCGTTCTGTGCCAGCTGCAATCGATTTCGAATCACGGCAGATGGTCGGCTTCGCAACTGCCTCTTCAGTAACGACGAGACAGACATTAAACATCTTCTGCGAGACCAGGGCGACGACGAAGCCATTGCGCAGGCGATGCTGGACAGCATTGCGGCGAAGAAAGAAGGCCACGAAATCAATACCGCCCGCTTCATTCAGCCCGACCGACCCATGTATTCGATAGGCGGCTGATCGCCGGATTCCGAGGCAGGGTCGAGAAAACATCCTTCGATTCGTTTTACAGCATGCCTTCAATCGCCAGTGTGTCGCGTTCGGGCGGGACTCGCAGCGTGGCGGCGATTCCCATGCCTCCGCCGATGCACAGAGAAGCGATCGCGTGGCGCGAGTTCCCAGTGGCGATCTGCCACACCAGATGAGTCAGCAGACGCGCTCCGCTGGCGCCGAGCGGATGACCGATTGCAATCGCTCCACCGTGAGCATTCACGTTGATGGGATTGCCCATTAAAATGCCGGTGCCCACGTCCGGATGTGCGAGATTCACTCGAATTTCCAGCATTCGCAGACATGCCAAAGTCTGGGCCGCAAACGCTTCGTTGATCTCCAGAGTATCAAATTCGCCCAGCGACTGCCCGGTGATGTTCAACAGTTTGCAAATCGCAT
>QWOO01000074.1 GCA_003669615.1 Planctomycetota bacterium | reverse complement strand
CTGCTTTCGCGGAGCGAAAGGCGACTATATTTGCTGCCATCTGCATAAGTTCACAGCCTCTCTGCGAAAGCCTCGCTACTTTCGCGGAGCGAAAGGCGACACTGTTAAATCAACAACCGCGGGAGGGCGCGGATTGTCTACGAAACATCCTCCACCACGGTTTCGCGGACGATTTCGTCGATCGTCGTGTGGCCGTCGAAGATGAGTTTCAGTCCGGCTTCTCGCAGAGTTGTCATGCCCTGCTGCCGGGCGATATCGCGAATGTCGTCCGCCGATGCTTCGGCTGCGATGGCGTCGCGAATTTCGTCCGACATGACGAGCATTTCATAGATCCCGATTCGCCCTTTGTAGCCCGAGTTATTGCATCTCGCACAACCCTTGCCGTAGTAAAATTTGTACTTACGAGCCGTCTTCAGGGGCAGCTGCAATTCCATCAGCAGTTCATCCGACGGAGCGAACTCCGTCCGGCATTCGCTGCAGATGCGTCGCACCAGTCGCTGGGCCAGGATGGCTTCGACGGTCGCCGTGATCAGGAACGCCGGGACTCCCATGTCGCGCAGACGAGTGATCGCCGACGGCGCGTCGTTTGTATGCAGTGTGCTGAACACCATGTGCCCGGTCAGAGAACTCTGGACGGCGATTTCCGCCGTCTCGTAGTCTCGAATCTCGCCGACCAGGATCTTGTCCGGATCGTGCCGCAGGATGGCTCGCAGCACGTTTGCGAACGTTACGCCCACGTCCGGATTGACCGGCACCTGAATGATCCCTTCGATGTCGTATTCGATCGGGTCTTCGCTGGTGATAATTTTCGTCTCGGTATCGTTCAGCTCGTTGAGCGCCGAATAAAGCGTGGTCGTTTTTCCGGAACCCGTCGGACCGGTGACCAGCATGATTCCGTTCGGACGTCGTAGAATCACCCGGAATTTGCTGAGCAGTGCGGCATCCATCCCGATCTTGTTCAGGTCGAGTGCCACGACGGTTCTGTCGAGTACTCGCATAACCACCGCTTCGCCGAACAGAGTCGGCAGCACGCTGACTCGCAGGTCGACGTTGTTTCCGCCGACGTTCAGTTCAATACGACCGTCCTGCGGCATGCGGCGTTCGGCAATGTCGAGGTTTGACATGACCTTGATACGGCTCACGATGGCGTTCGCAAGGTGGCGCGGCGGCGGGACCATTTCGTAAAGGACACCGTCCGCTTTAACGCGGATCTTGAATTCGTCTTCAAACGGTTCGAAGTGAATGTCGCTCGCCTGGTCACGAATGGCGAGCAGCATCACCATATTCAGCAGCTTCTTGATGGGCTGCGCGTCGGACATTTCCTGGTCAGATGCGAGATCGTAGCCGCGAATCTTCTTTTCATTGTCTTCGTCCGTGGACATCGATTCGATAACGTCTTCGATGCTTTCTTCACGGTCAGCGTAATACCGAGCGATGGCCGCTTCGACGTCAGGTGCTGACGAAACGGCGCCTCGAATTTCATGGCCGAGGAAGTTTTTCAGGTCGTCCAGCGCACCGATATTTTGCGGGTCGGCCATGGCCACGGTGAGCACGCCGTTCTTCAGCGAGATCGGCATGACGTGGTACATTTCGGCCATCGTCTGAGGCACAATTTCCAGCACGTTCGGCTGAATATTGGTTTCCTCGAGATTGATGATCGGCATGCCCCACTGTTCGGCCAGTGCCTCGGTGACCTGCGCCTGAGTGACCAGTCCCATCCGGACTGCGACCTGCCCGATGACCGTACCGGGGCTTTGCTTCTGCTCTTCCAGAATGTCCCAGAGCTGGTCATCGTTGATGTGACCGAGGTCGACCAGAATTTGCCCGAGTTTGCGTTGAGCCATGGGGAGAGTTTTCAGTTTTCGGTGTTCAGTTTTCGGTATTCAGTCTTGCCCAGTCCCTTCGGGGGGTCGGACAGAGGGTTGTGTTCTTGTTCGTTGTCTGCCGCGTTAAGCCCCCTCATCCGGCCTCCGGCCACCTTCTCCCCCGGGGGGGGGGGGAAGGGCGGTTGAGAGAGGTTTGCTTATTTGATGCTGGATTGAGTTGGAAGCCTTGCGACTGTCCCCTCTCCCCCTAGGGGGAGAGGGCTAGGGTGAGGGGGTTGTGTTTAACATTTTCAGTATGCCGCGAGCGACTGCGTCGGCGTCTTGAAGGACTTGTTCATTGGGGACCCGAAAGACACGAAACCCTTTTTCGTTCAAAATTCTGTCTCGTTCAATGTCCTTTTCAATTGTCATGTCGTGATAACCGCCGTCGAGCTCCACTATCAGAAATTGATCGAGGCATACAAAGTCTACGATCATCTTTTCGATGGCAAATTGCCTGCGAAACTTAAAGCCGCCCAGCCGCCGATTTCGCACCATCGCCCAGACTAGGCCTTCTGCTTTTGTCTGGGCAGCTCTAAGTTTTCGCCGGTACTCCACTGAGTAAACAGGTTCTCCATCCCGACGCGATGGAGAACCGCTTGCCATGCTCTGACTTTCTTTGCAGTTGTCCCCTCTCCCCCCTGGGGGCAGAGGGCCAGGGTGAGGGGGTTGTGATTTTGTGTTTCTGTTCTTGATTGTTATCTGCCATGTTAAGCCCCCTCATCCGGCCTCCGGCCACCTTCTCCCCCGGGGGGGAGAAGGGCGGTTGAGAGAGGTTTGCTTATTTGATGCTGGATTGAGTTGGAAGCCTTGCGACTGTCCCCTCGCTCCCTTGGGGGAGAGGGCCAGGGTGAGGGGGTTGTGATTTTGTGGCCGTTATTCGTCGTCATCATCGTCGTTGTTGTTTTCGTCGAAGACGCCTCGTTTGGCGCGTTCGATGCGGGCGCGGAGTTCGCCGGGGTTGTTGGATTTATAGAGCACGTCTTTCTCATCGCAGAGGCCGCTCTTCCATAGATTGAAGAGCGAATCGTCCAGCAGAATCATGCCGAACTTGCGACCGGTCTGGATCGAACTGTTGATTCGAAAAGTCTTGCCTTCGCGAATCAGGTTGGCAATCGCCGGGGTCACCACGAGCATCTCGTAGGCGGCGACCAGACCCTTGGGCTTTCGTGGGCAGAGTGCCTGACTGAGAATGCCGATGATCGCATTCGCCAGCTGAGTTCGGATCTGTTCCTGCTGGTTCGTTGGGAACACGTCGATGATTCGGTCGACCGTGCCCTGAGCACCCGTCGTATGCAGAGTTCCGAAGACCACGTGCCCGGTTTCCGCAGCGGTGATCGCCGCGGAAATCGTTTCAAGGTCTCGCATTTCGCCCACGAGAATCACGTCCGGGTCCATTCGCAGAGCACGTCGCAGGGCCTCGGGGAACGAAGGCACATCCACACCGATCTCGCGCTGATTGATCGTTGAATGATGGTGCTCGTGATAGTATTCGATCGGGTCTTCCAGCGTGATGATATGATGATCCATATTATGGTTCATCCAGTTGATCATGGACGCAAGACTGGTCGTCTTTCCGGAACACGTTGGCCCTGTCACGAGGAACAATCCGCGAGGCCGCTGGATCAAATCTTTGCAAATCGCAGGCAGGCCGAGCTGCTCGAATGTCAGGAATTCATTGGGGACTCGCCGCAGCACCATCCCAATCATGCCGCGCTGCTTAAACACGGCGACTCGGAAACGGGCCTTATCGCCGAACGCAAACCCGAAGTCCGTACCGCCTCGTTCCTGCAGCTCCTGCTGATTACGCTCGGGCGTAATACTTTTCATCAGGTTGGTCGTATCGTCGGCAGTCAGCGTTCTGGTTTCCAGCCGAACCATGCGCCCGCCCGAGCGAATTACCGGCGGCTGCCCGACGGTAATGTGCAGGTCGCTCACTCGTTCTTTTACAACTGTTTCGAGCAGCTTGTCGATCTGAAAACTGCGCGTGTTGCCGCCAGAGCCACTTCCGCCTCCTCCACCGCCTCCACCTGACATTGAGATATTCCTTATTCCGATTCGAAAAAACTCAGTGATTCAGTTTCTGACCTGTTTAACCCGTGGCCGAGAGGCCCGGCTGACAGGACTTCCTGGCCTTTCGGCCACGGGTTAAACGATGCGTGCAGAACAACGCGTCCACTAAAGATTTAGTGGCCGCCTTTCGACAACTTATAAACTTCTGCCAGAGTCGTCAGTCCCTGGAACGCTTTATCTTTCGCGTCTTCCACCAGGGTTTTCATTCCCAGCAGACGAGCCTGTCGACGGATGTTCTGAGCCGGCTCACTGTTGAACGCCATCTCCCGCAGCGTGCTGTTCATCGTCATCAGTTCAAATACCGCACGGCGGCCTTTGTAACCAGTGTGTTTACAGTGACTGCAGCCCTTACCACGCACCCACTCGCCTTCTGACATTTCTTCGGGAGTGATGTTGAAGATATCAACTTCTTCCGGGCTGGGCTGATAAGGTTCGCGGCATTTGGGGCAGACAACTCGCACGAGTCGCTGAGCCAGCACCGCCATCAGCGAACAGGCCACCAGGAACGGCTGAACGCCCATATCGATCAGACGAGTGATCGCACCAGGTGCGTCGTTGGTATGCAGCGTGCTGAACACAAGGTGCCCGGTCAGTGACGCCTGAATCGCCATTTCGCCGGTTTCGGTGTCTCGAATCTCACCCACCAGAATACAGTTCGGGGCCTGTCGCAGCATGGCCTTAATAATCCTGGCGAAGTCGAGTCCGATATTATGGCGGACTTCTACCTGATTAATTCCGGGCAGATAATATTCGACCGGGTCTTCGGCCGTAATAATTTTGCGGTCCGGTCGGTTCAGTTCACCCAGCGCCGAGTAAAGCGTAGTTGTCTTGCCGGAACCTGTGGGTCCCGTCACAAGAAAAATGCCGTTCGGGCGTCGAATGATATTCTGGAAGGTGCGATAGTTATCTTCGCCGAATCCCAGATTACGAATACCCACCTTAATATTATCACGGTCCAGAATACGCATGACCACGGCTTGACCGTGGTTCGTCGGCAGAATGGAAACACGAAGGTCGAATTCTTTCGTGCCGGCTCGAGTCTTAATACGACCGTCCTGAGGTCGACGCTTTTCTGAGATGTCCATCTTGGCCATAATCTTGAAACGCGAAACCAGAGCACCCAGAAGACGCTTGGGTGGACTGTCACGTTCGATCAGGGCTCCGTCGATTCGGTATCGAATACGGACTCGATCTTCGAACGGCTCGATATGAATATCGCTGGCACGTTCCTTGACCGCTTCAGAAATGATCAGGTTCGCGAGGCGAATGATGGGGGCGCTGTCGTCTTCGTCGCCGCCCATGGCGGACGCGGCTTCAACGTCGGTAAAGTCGATCTGAGTTTCAGTGAACTCGGAAATCATCGAGTCCACGGATTCGGTTTCTGACTGTCCGTAGTGGCGATTGATGGCCGCCTGGATGGATTCCAGGGGAGCCATGACCGGGCGAATTTCGCGGTTTAGCACGAACCGCAACTTATCGATGATCTCGATATTGTTCGGGTTGTGCATCGCGATCAGAACAGAATCGCCATCGGATTCGATCGGAATCACAATGTTTTCGCGCGCCATCGACTCCGTCACCAGCTCGATCACCGAGTTGGGAATTTGACGGCCTTCGAGCTCGATGTAGTCGTATCCGAATTCCTCGGACTGAGCCCGCATCAGATCGCCGGCGGAGATGTAGCCGAGGCGAATCAGAGCGTCCTCGCAGGGGATCCCGAGGTTAGCCGCCATACTGCGAGCTTCCTCCAGCTGAGATTCGCCAATTGTGCCATCGTCGACAAAGCGTTCCAGCCAGTCACGCATTCTTCAGCTCCGGATCCACAACAACAGGCCACGAAACAGTTTCAGCTCTGCCTTCTTAACCTGCGCAATGTCGCAAGTCTCGAGAAGCGTTCGTCAACTTCCCCGAACGTGCCGTGCATGCGATGGTTTGATGAGCTATTTCGCAGGGGCGGAGGACCCCCTGTACCGGTTTTTCCGGCGGAAACGCGGAGAAAGACGGGTAGAAACAAACCCAGATCAGACATCGTCAGACGGGAGTAAGGATAGGTTGACTGAGAAAACAGGGCATTCGACGGTGAAACGGCTCGACTGGTGCGGCCACCAGAACGGTTCGCATCAACCGCAGAAGTGCAAATTTCTCAAGACTGGATTGTGTTCACTTCTGAAACGCAACACAAGTCCCCGGTTCGTCATAAGTTCCGTCTCGCTCAGGTTCTTTGTGACAGATTCTGGTGGCGACACGGACTTTACGACTCTGCCCCGCGTTCCTCGGAAGCAGACCAACTCTGAATTCCAGCTTGCTGCCCTCGCGTTGTCCGCGATGCCAGTGCCGGCTGTTTCGAGCCAATCGGTTGAAACAGCGGGCAAAATGGGGCTTTTATTTGGAAGGGATGCGGTGTTTCGGAATCTAAGGACAGTCTGCTCGGTTCTTCGAATCAGCACGGAAAGGCTCCCGAATTCTGCCTTGGGATTGTGAAAACTGACTTGCCACGATGCTGAGTCTGTGCACGACGAATGTGCAGGTTGTATGGGTTGGATTCTGGTTCTGCCGGGATCTCAGCGTAACGTTCTGTGTGCGATTCAGGCCCGCCGGGCTGACGCAACGGCTTGGACTCAGCGTAGCGGAACTCGCCAAGAGTTCCGGCT
>QWOO01000284.1 GCA_003669615.1 Planctomycetota bacterium | reverse complement strand
AAATGCGTTTGTTGATAACTGGCGGCGCCGGATTTATTGGAAGTCACATTGCAGAACGTTCTCTGGCGGCCGGATGGCAGGTGGCGGTAGTGGACGACCTCAGCAGCGGTCGACGCGAGAATGTTCCAGCCGGAGCTGAATTCTTCCAGGTGGACATTCAGGATCGTGCGGCGGTGATGAAAGCATTTGCTGCCTTTAGTCCCGAAGCCGTAAGTCATCAGGCGGCTCAGGCGAGCGTCGCGATCAGCGTCCGCGAACCGCAGAAGGACGCGTCCATCAACATTCTCGGTTCCTTGAACATCATGCAGGCCTGTGTCGAGCACAAGGTGAAACAGCTCGTGTTCGCCAGTACCGGTGGTGCGATCTACGGAGAAGTGCCGGAGGGAGTTAGAGCGTCCGTGTCGACGACGCCTGTTCCAGTGAGTCCGTACGCGTGCAGCAAGTTCGCGGTGGAAAAATACCTGGAGTGTTTTCGTCAGGGGCAGGGTCTGAACTACACGGTCCTGCGTTATGCCAACGTCTATGGACCTCGCCAGGATCCGCACGGTGAAGCCGGTGTGGTTGCGATCTTTTGCAATCGGATGCTGCTGCATGAATCCGTCAAAATCTTCGCCCGCAAAACGTCCGGAGATCCGGGTTGTGTCCGCGACTATGTCTACATCGACGATGTCGCGCGAGCCAACTTCGCGGCTTTGGAGGGCAAGATTCCCGACAGAATTCTGAACATCGGCACCGGTGTGGAATCCACGACACTTCAGCTTGCCGAACAGATCGGAAAATCGCTGGGAAGCCGCAGCGAAATTCTGTTTGGTGAATGCCGAGCTGGCGACGTCGAGCGCTCACTGCTGGATGCCGACCGACTCGTCGAACTGCTCGGCCCTACTGTGCTGGTTGACGAAGGTCTGCGTCAGACATCCGAATGGTTCCGTGATCGCGCGACGAAAGCTGTGGCGAAGCACTAAGCGTCGGACGGAAAATAAGTGTCGGTTGTCGTTCCGTAAAAGTTGCGAACGTACTCGCTTCTTTCGCGGAGCGAAAGGCGACTATAGCAACCCGTTTATTGTCGTCGAAGGATGTTTCGATGGGATCATGGCGCTGCGTTCTGGAACTGAATTCGCGACGTGAGACGATCAGCGGATCGGGTGATGATTTGGCCCACGCCATTCGCAACGCGGCGGATCTCAGGATCGGCACGGAGTTCCTGCACAACGAACATATCGATGTCACGTCTGACAGCAACGAACGGATTCGCGAAGTTGCGGAGTTCGGCGTGACCTATCTGATGGACGATCGCTGGGCGGCCGGCGTCATGAGTCTGCGACAGCCGATCAATCTGCCGACAGGCTTTGGCCCGCGGCCGTCTATGTCGTTTTTCTTGTACAACGAAGATGGCACGCAGGGGATTTCGCGTCCGTATCTTGACGCAGTCGTCCCACAGAATTCGCCCGGAGTCTCCATCCCGCAGCCGCCGGAGGATATGCCAAAATACCATATCGGTGACGCGTGGGACGACGGCACGAACGCACCCAGTCACAGTTTTGTCTACGACTTTGATGTGTTTCGCTACTGCGTGAACGATGCGTGGAGGGAAGTGCTTTCGCATTCGAGCGACGGTTCAGTTTGCTCGGGGTCCTTAGACAGTCTCATCGAAGCTTTCTCATCGGGCCATGAGATCAAGCTGGGGATTGAGGGACTGTGCACTCCACTGTTGAACGGGCAGGCCGAGCTTCGTCATGAAGTTTTCGTTCAGGGCGGATCGGCCTACTACTATACCGAGCAGAAGTTGTTCATCATCGGCACTCATCCGGTCGTGCGAGTGCGCCCGGCGATACCTCTGACTTACAGCAGCGGCAACTGGGACTTCGGATGGCTGATGGTGCGAACGGATGGCCGCGTTGTCTACCGCCGCTGCGATCCGTACACGCTGCAGTTCTCTGATCACGTGACACAGAACGCGGTACGCTGGTTTGTCAGATAGGTCCGAATCAACACCGACAATGCAATTACAGCCAGCCCTTGCGGCGAAAGAAGAGCAGGAAGCTGGAAGCGACCACCATCATGGTCACGATGACAGAAGGATAGCCCAGCGGCCAGGTGAGTTCCGGCATGTGCTGAAAGTTCATTCCGTAAAAGCCGGCAATGAAACTAAGCGGCATGAACAGCGTCGCGATAATCGTGAGTGTCTTCATCACTTCATTGCTGCGGTAGCTGATATCCGCCAGATGGTAGTCTCGCAGATCTGCACACAGTTCGCGGTAGGTTTCGGTCACATCCATCAGCTGAATCGTGTGGTCATAACAGTCCCGCAGATAGGTTCTGGTCATGGGCTGAATGAGCTTACAGTCATCGCGAAGCAATGCGGCCATCGCTTCGCGCTGCGGCCAGATGGTCTTTCGAATCAGCAGCAGATCAGATCGCACTTTGCGAATTTCCAGCCGGTGGCTGCGGTCGAATCCGCCTTCCAGAAGTTCATCTATTGAATTCAGACGATTACCGATTTCTTCGATCACCGGAAAGTAATGGTCAATGACCGTGTCCAGAATGGTGTAAGCCAAATAGTCGGCTTTCAGTTCGCGAACGCGGCCGCGAGCCCACAGGATACGGTCTCGCACAGGTTCCAGAGCGTTGCTGCCTTCATGCAGTGACACGACAAAATCGTCGCCGACAAACAGACTGACCTGTTCCGTCGCAAGCTGTCCGTCCGGCTCATAGACAGGCAGACGAATCACAATGAACAGATGGTCGCCGTAGTCTTCCACCTTGCAGCGCTGATGAGTATTGACAACATCTTCCAGAGCCAGTGCATGGAGGCCAAAGGCTTCGCCAAGGTCTCGCAATGTTTCCGTATCGGCAACACCTTCCAGTCGAAACCAATAGATACGTTCTGCGGGGACCTCTTCATTGAGTTCCCCAACCGTATCGATCACTTCTTCGTCAGCGTTGTCGATGTTGAAGGAGATGCGAGTCAGTCGGCACTGAGAGGGGATCAGATGCGGGCCGCGATCCAAAGTGCCTGGTACAGCACCCACGCCCGTGGCCCGTCGAAATCCGCGGAGGGCTCCCTTTTTTTCTGTGGTGGCCATACGTACGAGATCATCATTTCAGCGAGCGTTAAAAGGCTCTGGTCTTTGGGAAGCAGGCGTCGTCCGCAGGCCGGTAGCCGGATTCGTGAGAATTCGGATGCGTAGCTGAACTCTGACGAGTTCAGCTACGGTTTTTTTTATCATCGGACAGACTTATGGTACTGCGTGGAAGTGCTCAGCAGTGGTCGTGTCAATGAAGCTCGCATAAACGATGTAACGCCGTTGTACGAGTTCGGAGCGACCGGTACCAGAGCGGCTGTTGATGTCGGAGCTTCGTGATCGCCCATGATGTCACCGGCCGCAGAGGCATCGGCAGACATCATCTGAGCTGTCATGGGGGACACCATCTGTGAACTGGCCATCGGCATTGGAAGCGTGGAGTACATTCCGGAAGAAGAGCCTGGAACCATCGATGCCTGCGGCGCGGACCACTGCTGTGGCATGGTCTGCATTGACGTTTGTGGTGCCGACATCTGCGGCATGAAATAGCCCTGCTGATATCCCATCTGCGGGTACATCGGCTGAACAGGTTGGCCATAGCCGGAAGGCGTCATGCCAGGGTTTGCATAGCCGGGGGGCAGGTATCCGGCATGATGCATCATGCGTCGGTAATGGTAATTGGTCCGACGCATTTCTCGACGTGCGACTCGTGGCCGATTGAAAAATCCATAACCGTTTGGCGGAAGAGACGAGTGAACCGCACGGTTCGGAAATCCGCCGCCCGGATATCCCGACTGAGGACTCCAGGCCATCGATGAGTTCGGTGACCAGGCCGCGGTCGGTGCATAGCCGGGCAGCATGCCTGACGATCCGTCGTAGCCCGTCATGCCGTCATCACCGCAGCAGCCTTCGGTGGACTGCATGGCCTGTGGCTGCATCATTGGGCCGTTCATCATGGGTGATGGCATCATGCCCGGCTGCATTCCTGACATCATGGACGGGCCACCGGCTCCGCAGTCCCCGTTGCATCCCATGTCCATCGCCGGGGCCTGCATCATCTGAGGAGCGAAATGTTGTTGTGGCATCATCGGCATTGGCGCCTGCTGATACTGGACCATTGGAGCGGCCATCATCTGGCCGCCACACTGTCCCATTCCGCAGGGATCAAGACATTGCTGAAAAATCGCCGGCATTGGCAGGCATGGTGGCATTCGGAAGACTGACACCAGTGGAGCGATCGGACAAGCCGGCGCACACTGGCCGCACGGTGACATCACTCCCGGATAGGCCGGCTGGTATCCGCCGTATCCTGGTGAATAGCCCTGAGGCTGTCCGTAGCCACAGGCTGGGTAACAGCCGCAGCCAAACAGCCAGTGAAATGGGTCCAGCAGGCAGCCAGCGCTGGCGGTCGTGGGCAGACTGCTCAACAGAGCAACAGTCAGAAACAGGGTTCTGATGCGAAGTCTCATACAGGATCCCTCAGTATTTTTTCGAGCGGAGGACGGATTGATCGGCAACCAGGCGAACGCTGGTAAGAATGCCAATCAAAGAGAGGTGAGATCCATGAAAGTTAAACACGAGGCGTCTGCAATAAAATTCGAACTTGACTCAAGTTCGACGCTCATCAGTGTTTTGGAAGAGGTCAGATCTTCACATCGGCTGCTTTCGCCGCTCACCACAACAAACCGGCAACCAACGCAATTGAAGCCAGCAGTACCAGGGTGATCAGGATCGGCAGAATTCGCAACTGCCAGGCAAAAGCTGCCGGTTTGCCGGACGATGGAAGAAGCTGCTCGATCGACTCCGTGGGCTCAAACAATTCGACGATGATCGATCGCTTTGATCCGCCGGAAAATTCCCTCTGATCCACAAGCGGCATTGAATCATCTTCGCTGCCAATCAAAATCTCGCCCAAACGCCCCTGGAGCTCTCGAGCACTAACAGGCTGCACTGCAGGGTTTGTGGATGTCACTCGGGCCAATAGCCGATCCAGCGGGGCTCGAGTCGCCAATTTCGCGGTTTCGACAACATCACCGGACTCGGGGACCGCCTGCAGCAGCCGCATCAAAATGGCGGCAAGATCCTGTAGATCGCCTTGAACCTGTTCACGGGACGCAAGTGCACTGATCGTGATTAATGAAGGGCCAGAGGCTGCAATCGCCGTAGAAACCTGAGCCGCCTTGAGCCAGCGCGAGACTCCGAATTCTACAAGCATCACCTGCAGATTGTCGGAGAGCAGCACAGAGTCCAGCCCAAGCCCGCCATGAGCCAGTCCAAGATTATGAGCCTGCTGCAATGCCGAGCAAATCTGCCAGCCAATTTCGATCACGTCTTCAGACGACAATACTCGCCCGGAATCCAGTTGCACAGACAGGCTGTCAAATTCACAGGTCTCGGAGCAAATAAACAATTGCCCACCGGACTCACCGCTGCCCAAATATCGCACAATAGACTGATGCTGAAACATCGACAGCATCGCACGGTCCATCTTCAACGCTCGACGAAACTCAGCGCGTTGCGACATTTCAGGGGAGAAAACCGTGAGCAGCACCGACTGGCGATTTTCGCAAAGGACAGCTTCAAAGCACTGCCGATGCTCGCGCGCCGGAAGTTCTCTGAGGATCTCAAAATCATTCAGTTCAAAATCGGACACAGGTCGGTCCTGTGATCTGGAGCACGCAAAATTCAGCTCACCCAAAACAGAAGCCCGACCTGAAAAAGTCGGGCGTTCTGAGTTGAAATGAAACAGCAGACAAATGTCCGCAGGTGCCTGCAGTCACAGCATAGGCTCGAATCTTCGAGCCCTGCTGCTTCCGAGGACTATCCGGTGAAGTCGGACGGATTGCCGAACATGCCGCGACCGCTGGAACTGCCTGTACCGCCACGCAAATTTGTATTGCGTGGTCGACGTGGTTCCGATGGTGCTGCTTCTGGCTCTTCTTCTCTTTCGGGCTTTGCCGATTCAGGTCGTTTTTCGAGTGCCTTCAGTGACAGGGAAACGCGTTTACGTTTCGTGTCGACTTCGACCACTTGAAAATCACGAGTCTCGCCGACCTTCAGAATTTCGCCCACACTGCCAACTCGACGCCACGCCAGTTCGCTGATGTGAACCATACCTTCAAGGCCTGGTTCCAGTTCAATGAAGGCACCGAATTCTGTAAGGCGTGTGACCTTACCGGGCACAGTGCGACCCTGAGCGTATTGCTCGCCGGCACTGGACCATGGATTCTGAGCCAGCTGCTTCATGCCAAGGCTGATACGCTTCTTGTCATTGTCCAGCTTCAGAACTTTAACGTCCACTTCCTGACCTTCGGCCAGAACATCCTTGGGATGATTGATACGAGACCAGCTGATTTCGCCAATGTGCAGAAACCCGTCGACAGATCCGATATTAACAAACGCGCCGTAGTCCTTCAGGGTCTTGACGACACCCTTGAAGTCCTGACCGACTTCTACCGTTGACCAGAACTCGCCTTCGCCTTCGGAGCGTTCAGCTTCCAGCAGGGCACGGCGGCTGACCACCAAATTTCGCTTCTTGGCGTTGACTTCGGTAATCTGAACGCTGATTTTTT
>QWOO01000303.1 GCA_003669615.1 Planctomycetota bacterium | reverse complement strand
GTCAGCTCTACTCGAGTCTGTTCAAGCTGCGCGTAGGAAGTGGCCGTTGATTCCAGCTGACTCATCAGCTGGGTTTCGCGACCAGAGAAAGCCTGAATGCGACGTTGCAGTTCTTCTTTTTGTTTCTGAAGCTCGTCTCGCAACGAATTGAGACCCAGCTTGCTCTGCTCGATCTCTTCCTTCTGCTGATTGAGGACCTTTAGACGCTCGTCCTGAGCCGCACCGCGTTCTGACAGCGCGTGTTCTCGTTCCTGAGCGAATCGGCTGAGTTCCTGTATGTGCAGCTCGCGCTGTTCAAGCATTCGCTCCCTGGATTCAACCAGAGCCAGTCTTTCGTCGGCAGCCGACGGACCTGATACTGAAATCATGGGAGCAGGAGTCGCAGTCTGCTGCTGATGTTTCTGCAATGCGAGCAGCAAAGCGGCCGTCAGGGGTTCACTCGCTGACGCCGATTGTTTTTCTGAGAGCGGCGTTGAAAGATTGAGCGGCAATGCATCCGCAGTTCGAACTGCCTGAACGAATACTGGTTCCGCAGAACTAATGGGCGCAGGTGCTTCGGTCTTGACAGCAGGAGCGGCCGATTCCGTGCGCCGTGTCTCATCAATGCGAAAAGACACCGGCCCGATACTGAGTGTATCGCCTGGCATCAACGCTGCCTGGCGAGGCACTGGAAGGTCATTGATCCAGATGTGTCCTTCCAGTCGCTGGACTGTGAGAATGCCGGATCGCAGAATGAAATTGCAATGCCGCTCGGAGACGCCTTCCACCGCGATGGGCAGTTTGCAGTCGGAACCGCGACCGCAGACCCATTCACCGTCGGCGGAAAACTGCCACGTTTCGCAATTGCCGTAGAGCGGCACGAGCACCGGGATGGTGCCTGAAAATGTGGTTCGTGTGGCTGGTTTTATGGTGACCGACATAACTTTCTCCACCAGGTTGCCGAGAGTAAGCCGCCATTGCCAGTCACTGTCCGTCCCTGCTTCCGTTGTCAATCTAAAGTCAGTCTTCCGACTTCAGCGATTGTTCCGAGAATGCAGGCGGCAAAGTGTTGACGCGATATTGCAACCTGATGGATTACATAGCCCACGAAAAGAACTCGTGTCGTGAGGGCGTGTTGACAAACTGCAACAGGCTGGAGAACTCTGGCTGACGTTTCGCCCCATCCGGGTTATCCCGATTGTGCGACCGCGGTCTCATCGCAGAAGCCGGTGCCGTCAGATCGCGTGATTCCGGCAGCCGTGAGGCGTTGATGGATGTTGATCTGATCACAAGTCGAGACGCCGGGGATCGGGAATGCCAGTGCTTCGTCAAACCTCAGTGCTTATATACAGCAAATTCAACCAGGGGCTAGCAGAGTATTGACTTAATGATAACCCACTGCGTCAGCGAGGGATTGTTGTTGAAAAACACGGCAACTTTTATCCCTCACTGACGTTTCGGGTTGTGAAAGCCATTAAAATTGCTAAGTAACCTGCTGACATTCGGGACTCTGAACGCTGCTGTCATTTTCCCTCGTTGAATTCCCCGCCGATCGACTTTTGATTTGCCTACCGTCTTTGATTGCGAGAGCCGTCCATGTGGAACCTCTTTGGTAATTCACGCCGCTATTGTGACGGAATGTCGCGGCGGAGCCTGATGCAGATCGGTGGGCTCGCTGTGGGCGGGCTGACTCTGGCAGACCTCATGGCGGCTGAAGCAGCATCCCCGGCAAAGCGCCACAAGTCCGTGATCATGGTTTATCTGTCCGGCGGGATGCCGCATCAGGACACATTCGACCTGAAGCCGGAAGCACCCGTCGAGGTTCGAGGCGAATTCAAACCGATCGCCACGACGGTTCCGGGAATCGAATTCTGCGAGCTGCTGCCGAAGCTTTCGATGGTTGCGGATCGTTGTTCGATCGTGCGTTCGATTGTGGGGCAGCGGGATGAGCATTCCAGCTTTCAGAATCTCACCGGCTATACGATGGGAGAAGTTCAGCGCGACGGCATTCCGAACTTTGGTTCCATTGTGTCTCGCATGGAAGGTCCGACGAGCCCGGTCACTCCGCCGTTTGTCGACCTGTTTCCTACGATGCAGCACCGTCCGTACAACAGCACCGGCGCGGGCTATCTTGGCAGCGCTTATAATCAGGTGCGAGCAGACGGCGAGGACCTTGCGAGTATGCGACTGCGGTATGTCGAAGGGCAGCAGTTTGCCGAACGTCGCTCATTGCTGGGTCAGCTGGATTCTTTTCGTCGTCACGTGGACGCGCGCAGTCTCGACAACATGGATGAAAGTTATCGTCGGGCGTTTGATGTCCTGACGTCCTCGCGGCTGGTGGACGCGATGAATGTTGAGAACGAAGATCCCAAAGTGCTGGCTCGCTACGGACGCGGTTCGTCGGCGCATCTGGGCGATGGCGCTCCGACGTGGAATGATCAGCTGCTGGTGGCCCGCCGACTGGTGGAAGCGGGCGTACGAGTTGTCACGGTGGCCTATGGTTTCTGGGACACTCATGGAAACAATTTTGGTCACCTGCGACAGCACCTGCCCACATTTGACACGGGTATTTCGGCGCTGGTCGAAGACATCTATGCGCGTGGTCTGGACGAAGATGTTTCCATTGTGGTTTGGGGGGAATTCGGTCGAACGCCGAAGATCAACGACAAGGCCGGCCGCGATCATTGGGCTCCTGTTCAGGCAGCGTTGTTTGCGGGTGGCGGGATGCCGGTGGGCCAGGTGATCGGTTCGACGGATAAGACCGCAGCTTACGCGGCCGATCGCCCGATTCATTACCGCGATGTGCTGGCTACGATTTATCACAACCTCGGCATCGACAGCACGCTGTACGTTCGCGATCAAGCCGATCGTCCCGTCCGAATTCTGCCGGAAGAAGCTCGCCCGATTCGGGAACTGATGACATCATCAACCTGATTGTGTCGTCCAAAGATTCTGCGTTTCATTCAGCGCAGCGCCACTTATCACGCCACTTATCACGCCACTTATCGACCGACGAATGCGGCCTCGAGATCACTCGCTTTGCTGCTCTGGATTCGATTCCTCGCTGCGACTTTGGTCCTCGGAGTCCGGGGCGATTTCTGTTTGCTGCAGCATGGCCTGAATTTCATCGGACAGGCCCTGAAAGAAGGTCGCTGCAGGCTGCGCTTCGGGAGTGCTGACGGACGCATAAGCTTCCAGCCGATCGATGGTGAACGACAGCAAAGCCAGAAGCCGGGGGATATCACGTTCCACGGACTGGACCAGCTGAGACGCTCGGCCGTGGTATTCGTTGCCTTCATGAGCCGCGTCGCCGCTCCAGCGCTTCACGTGCGGAACCTGCTTCTGAGCGAACTCCATGGCTACTTGAGCTTTCTCCAGGTCCTTCACTTCTTCGATGCAGGACGGCCGGAAGTCACCCAGCTTTCGCATGCGGCACTGGTGCAGTCTCACTCGAGCATCGGCAATGTCGCGCACGCAGTTTTCAATCTCACGTTTCCAGAACATCGGCCGGTCGCGATCCAGCCAAAAGAGAATCTGCCGCAGCTGACTGTCCAGAACGGAAAGACAAAGCCGCGCTTCTTCCTGAAAGGCGATGACAGCTGCCGCAAAATGACGAATCGCATCAATCGATGAAACGTTAGCGGAACCAGTCATAGTGTCTGCCCGTTCAACTTGAAATCGCTTTTCATTGGATGTCACTGCTGCTGCAGGTACTCTTCGACCAACTGTGCTTTTCGAAGCAGGTACGGAATAAATTGTTCGTTGGACTCCACGAAGCGTCCCAGCGACTTCATGTTGGAAACAAACTCTTCGGTGAACCGCATTTGCTCCTGATCTCGCCATGTTTGGCCCAGCAGATTCAGTTGCCCGGCCACAGCCGCCGTTTTTTCGTTCAATTCTTCATTGAACCGCCGCAGCATCTGAGCAAATCGCCGCAGCTCACCCGGATCAACGATTGCCTGAGTCATCGTATTTGGCCCTTTGTCCGATCATTCTTACAACCGCCCCACGGACGGCTCACGATTGCGATCTTCGCACCTCTGAATGGCGCAAATCTATTCGCAGCCGTTCAATGAAACCTCACCAATGTCTGTAAACGCGTGTCACAGCAATCTCTCCGGCAGGATTGCCACAGAAATCGGGCCGAAGCAAAGATTCGGAGCACACGTGTCGGCCTACGCGCCTTTTTCTTCCAGGATCTTCGGGACGATGAAAAAGTGTCCGTCAGTTTTGGGAGCATTGGACAGCGCTGCTTCGATGGGCAGCGAGGCTGACATAACATCGTCCCGAAACACATTTTCCGCAGGAACGGGATGCGTCATCGGTTCGACGTTGGCCGTGTCGACTTCGTCCAAAAGCCGTACGTAATCAAGAATCTTCGTGAGCTGCTCACCGGAGGTCTGCAGTGCGTCTTCACTGAGCGACAATCGTGCCAGTGTGGCCACTTTTCGTACGTCGGAAAGTTCCATATCTCTTCGTATCCACAACAGGTGTCGTTAAATCTCAGAAAGTGCGAGGAACGATCTCTTCAAAAGAAAGTCGCTCAACGCTTCCCACTCAGGTCAGAACGATAGTCTATGAGATGTCCAATCAGATGTCAGTCATTCGGGTATCTGTTGTTCGACATCGTACTGTTCGTTTTCTTCTTCCAGCTGTCGGATGTATTCCAGTGCGTCCTCGGCGGAGCACACAATCCGACCGGGCAGTCGACCGTCTCGATCGCAATTGGCCAGCAGATCCAGAGCGTCGCCATCTTCGGCGTTTGTCAGACGCCGCTTTGCACGAGCACCAGCGACTCCAGCACGTACTCGTTGAGCCAGGCCGTGATTTTCAATCAGCCATTTTGTGCGATCGGAAATGTGGCCTGCGAGCACCGTCAGTCCGGCGGACACAGGGTCCAGAGGATCGATGCCCTTCCCGACATCATGCAGCAAGGCGGCCAGCAGAAAGTCTTCATCCCACGGGCGCTGTTCACGAGCCAGTTCAAACACCTGGAGACTGTGATACAGCACGTCGCCTTCCGGATGAAGGTCTCGATCCTGACGCACACGATCGAGCGGCAGAAGCAATGAGAGAAAGAAGTGATACTTGCGATTGGCTGGTTCAGGATCGTTGTCCGCCCGAGCTTCACCATCCGCAGCGACCAGTTGTTGCAGTGTTTGACGGATTTCAAAGTCAGTCGGAAGGGCTTCCGGAGGAATGTAGCTGCGAGTCAGCGCGCGAGCCGCACGCCATTTGGCCTGTGTGTAGCTGGATTCTCGACGACTGCTGAGCAGTTGAGCTGCACCGAAGCAGATTTCCCGTCGAAGGCGATCAATTTCCATTAGAATTTGGTGATCAGAAACGCTGTCCTGATCGGACATCGGTCGCTCTGTCATGACCGATGTTGAAAAGCCTGTCCATAAAATTGAGTGACAGATTCTGAAATTGTGGCGGATGCCATCGCTAATGTAAATGCGCGGGTTCCAGAAATGTGATTCCGTATGCCAGAAGAATTCCGGCCAAAAGCACGGCCGTCAGTCGAACTCGATTGTGTGCATGGAATTCCATTTCGGGAAGAAGGTCACTGAGAGAAATGCACAGGAACACGCCCGCAGAAAAGGCAAGTGACGAACACACAACCCGGTCGTGATACCCGCCGAAGAAACTGATTCCCATTTTGAAAATCAAAACTCCCAGCGGGCACATTGCGGAAAATCCCAGGCTGACCAGAAATCGAGCACGTGGCGACCAGCCAGCTCCGGCCATCAGCGATGTAATGGAAACAGCGTCCAGCGGCTTATGCAGCATGATTGCCAGAAAAGTTCCAAGTCCAAAAACAGTCGTCAGCGGACGATAGGCCGATTGAGCCTGCACACTGGCGGCCAATGCCATTCCATCAATCAACGTGTGCAGAGACAGTCCCAGCGTGATACCCAGCCAGCTCAGTTCGTGGGCATGATGGCAATGTGGCTGTGTGACCGTCGCGGGTGCTGGTGTCATCTTTAACACTGGAAGTTGAGGCAACAACGACGTGGCTGCGACCGCTGTCTGACCAGGTTCCGCCGCGAACTTACCACTCTCGTCCCGGTGATCATGATCATGGTCATGATGCCCATCACGATCGTGAGCATGAGCGTGCGTTTGGTCATGAGCTCGATGACCGGCGCATGGGTCTTCGACGGCGGTGGAAATTTCCAGAGGACCGTGATGGTGGAAATGGAAGCAGCGAATCAACAGGAACATCGTCACGATGCCTCCCATCATCCACCATGCGGCGTCATCTGCGGTCTGTGCGCCGTGGATCGAGTGAGGCAGAAGATGGAAGATGGCGATTCCCAGCATGAGTCCACCGACAAAGCTGATGACAGTCTGCATGCGAGTGTGTGTCAGATCAATCAGCGTCGGCAACCAACCGCCAACCATGGACGCACCCACGATGGCCAGACAATAAACAGTCAGCAGCAAGCCGGTTTCACGTTTTGGGCCAGCGATCTGATTGTCTTCCAAAGCGGCCGGGACAAATTTCTCCGCTTCGGGGAGCCCTGTTTCCGGAGTCGCAGTCGCTGCAGACGCTGCGCCATTCGGCAAAGCGGAACCCTGGCCGATCGTGGCCGGAGGGCTTTCGCTGCTCGATTGCGTCGC
>QWOO01000321.1 GCA_003669615.1 Planctomycetota bacterium | reverse complement strand
GTGGACTTCGGGTTTTCCTGAAGTGCCTGTCCGATGTCCGTCGAATGCGCACTGGAGAGACGTTTTTCAAAGTCACATTCTGCCGGTACAGTTGTCCGAGATTTTCCGGTTTTTCCGAATTCACCGGATTTTTCTGATGTCGGTACAGAATGAGAGATCGGAATAGCTGTGCTTTTGACACCAGAACCGGGGCAACTCGTTGCCTGTTCCTAACAAAGAACTTGCATCACCGGAGGCCGGTTTTAGAATCTGCACACACAGGTTAAGGTGCGCAGGATATTGTTTTCAGGTCAGGATGACCGGTCATACTGTCGGTCTGCATCTGGCGTTTTAGCAAATTAGCCGCGGGCGGAGCCTGTTGCTGTGAGCTTCTGAGACAATCCCCACCCGGAGTTGGTGAAAACATGGCGAAGAAATATCTAAGTCTGGAAGAAGCGGCAACTCAGCTGGGAATGACCACTGACCAGCTCAAGCGGTTCCGCGAACTCGGGGACATTCGCGGGTTTGCAGATCGAGGTAGCTGGAAGTTTCGCGAGCAGGACATTGAAGAATTCCTGCGAACTCGCCAGACCGATTCGTCACCCGATTTTCCGATCATCTCCGCCGATGACGCTTCGTCGGTACTCGATGAACCTGAATCAGACGATCTTTCATCATCAGACAGCGACGTGCGGCTGTTCTTCGATGATTCCATGTTCGAAGATGACAACGAAGTCAAAGAGCTGGCCGATTCCGGCAGCGATGTTCGACTCACAGGCGATTCCGGCCCCAAACTCGAGGCCGAAGCAGAACCTGAAGCGGATGACGACGTTCTGGAATTCAGCGGTTGGGACGGTGCGGTTTCACTATCTGATTCGGACAGCGACGTACAACTGGTTGGCGCAGGGACAGAAGCGGAAGTGGATCTGTCCGCTACCGGGAAACTTTCGGACTCCGACAGCGACGTACTTTTGGCGGACGAAGCCAGCCTGAACTTTTCTGACTCCGACAGCGACGTGCGATTGTCGGACGATTTGTCCGACGATGAAACGGACAACACCGCAGACATGACATTCATAGGCTCGGATTCTGACAGCGATGTCAAACTCATGGGCAGCGAAGATTTTCTGGGCGAAGAGATCGACAGTGACAGCGACGTTCAGCTGTCGGCCGGTCTGGATCAAACGGACAGCGACATCCGACTGGTCGAACCCCAGGCGGACAATTCTCGAACGATCGCATTTCCATCCATCCCTGAAGACAGTGATCTCAAGCTGATCAAAAAAGGCTCGGGCGTTCGACTAGCAGCTCTGGACAGCGGCATCAGCCTCGACGTCCGTGGCAGCGGAGTCGGTCTGGATGCGGACGAAAGCGGAATTTCCCTTGAGATGGACAGCGGCATCAGCCTAGAAGCCGACGACAGCGGCATCAGCCTCGAAGGATTCGACAGTAACGCTCACCTCGGCGCTGACAGCGGGATCAGTCTCGAAAGCTTCGACAGCGGCATCAGCATGGAAGACGATAGCGGTATCAGTCTGGATGCGGGCGACAGTGGCATTTCACTGGACATAGACGAAGACAGTGGAATATCTCTGCAGTCCGATGACATGGGTCGCACCATGCCGATGCAGGCCATTCCCGGCGCTAAAAATCTGCTCGCCGACTCGACAGCGATGACGACACAGTTCGACATCCCGAAAAAGGCTGTCGGCAAGGACAGTGAATTTGAACTGGCCGGTCTGGACGAAGATGACGAAGAAATCGGCACGAACACAAGTGTGCTGACCTTTGAAGATGACGAAGATGATTCTTCACGCACGGTCGTCGCTCCTTCTTTGAAGGGTGCTGTAATCGATGACGACGTGGAAGATGAAGTCGCCGACGAAGAAGCGTTCGACGATGATGAAAGCTTCGACGACGAATACAGCGAAGAAGAAGAGGACGTTCACGACGCTGAAGATTTCGACGACGATGATTTTGAAGAAGGACGAACTCAATCACCCGGTGTTCAGGGCGCAGTGGCCCGTCCTCGAGCGGACGTTGACTGGGGCACTGGCATCAAAGCCCTGATCGGCGTTTCCACCGTGCTGTCAATTCTCTGTGCCGTCATCGGTATCGAACTGATTCGCACGATGTGGTTGTGGACCCAGCCCGGTTCCGAATCGACTCCTTCTGCCGTCCTGCAAATGGTCGGCGGATTGTTTTAGAAGTTCGAAGTACGCAGCAATGCTAAACGGGCAATCACGATGGTTGCCCGCAGCTATCATGAAGCAGCCAACTTCGGTTGACGCAGAAGACGACCAGAACCGGCGATAGTATCCAGCAGATTGTTCAACACAGCCCTGGACATTGACGCACACACGAAGCCCGACTCATTACGAGTCGGGCTTTTTTTATGGACAATCCTGGCGTGATGGCTGGGCATTCCGAGACGGCCACCTTTTCGATTATTTGAAACCGTCGTATTACCAGCCAGCAACAAGATGCGATGTTTGATTACCATGCGGTCACGAATGAACGGCGTAACGGCGCGCAGCACATGAGATCGCAAAGGAAGTAGAACGTGCAGTATCGAACATTGGGCAGCAGCGGCTTGAGTATCAGCGTAGTCGGACTGGGAACATGGGCGATAGGCGGCGGAGACTGGAAATTCGGCTGGGGCGACCAGGATGAAACGTCCGCCGTGGGGGCAATCGTGCGGGCCGTGGAATTAGGCATCAACTGGATCGACACCGCCGCAATTTATGGAGAAGGTCGCAGCGAAACACTTGTGGCCAAAGCCATAGAATCAATCGCCCCGAACGATCGACCTCTGATTGCCACCAAATGCGGCCGCGTCGCTTTGGGGAATGGCGAGATCGGCAAATCTCTTCGACGCGCCAGCATCGTCGCGGAATGTGAAGGCAGCCTGAGACGCCTGAAGACAGACGTTATTGACCTGTATCAATTACACTGGCCCGAGCCTGATGAAGAGATTGAAGAAGGCTGGCAGACACTGGTCGAACTGAAACAGCAGGGCAAAGTGCGGCACATCGGAGTCTCGAATCATTCGGTGGAGCAGATGAAACGCCTGCAGGCAATCCATCCCATCGTTTCCTTGCAGCCGCCGTACAGCATGATCGCACGGGATATCGAAGCCGAGATTCTTCCTTTCTGTCAGACAACTAACGTCGGAGTTGTTTGCTACAGCCCGATGGGTAAAGGTCTGCTGACCGGACGGTTCACGGCCGATCGCGTGGCCGCTTTGTCCGACAAAGATCATCGCACTAAAGATCCACGATTTCAGTCACCGCAGCTGGAGATCAATCTGGAGTTCGTTCAAAAGCTGGACACGCTGGCTCGGTCATTGAATTGGTCCGTTACAGATGTCGCCATTGCGTGGACACTCCGACGGCCCGAGCTGACATCCGCGATCGTGGGGGCGCGCAGTCCGGAGCAGATTGAGCAGACCGTCACAGCGGGCGATCGAGTGCTTGACGAAGCCGGCGTGGCAACAATCGCTGCAGCTCTGGAGGATCGCGAACTCAAACTGGCCGCTCTGCCAAACGTTGCCAGGGCTCGCGTTTGAAATCCGGCCATGAATTCATCAGCGTGAGGCGGGAGTAATCTTCAGACCGCCGAGGTCCGCGACACTTTGCATGATTTTGTCGGTCACTTCGATGAGATCGCTGTGGGATGGCTTTGGACGTTGCCAGTGGGACAAATCAACGGGCGAGCCATAAGTCAGTGTCGTATGAGTCCGTTTGAAAAACACCCACGCCATCGACCGTGATCTCGGCGCGTTTCTGATCAGAACGGGGATCACGGGCGCCTTCGACTTCAAGGCCAGCCATGCCACTCCTGTGCCACCCGGTCGAAGTCGTTCGTCCGGCGATTCCACATTAATGCCGCCCTCCGGGAACAAACCGAGCCAGTGTCCGTTTTGCAGCCGACGCAAGGCTTCACGGATGGGCGCCATATCCTGACCGGAACGTTCTACAGGAATGCTTTCCAGTGCTCGACACATCCAATTCAGCAGGCCGTTCAGCTCATAGTATTCCCTCGCCATCATGAATCCGATGACTCGCAGACGCGGATTTTTGAACTGAGCAAAATGCCCGAGCCAAAGCAGCATGGGATCCGCCGGACTGGAATGATTGCCCACGATAATGGCGGGGCCGGTTTCCGGAAATGTGCAGGCGTTCGTGGCTGTGCAGCGAGTGAACAGAAAACTATGCAGGCAGGCAATTCGGTAGAACAGCCAGACCTTCCAGCCAGCCGGACAGGTTGTTGCACGGAAGACGGCGATCGATAAAACGACGACAGCCAGCGCCGTGACGACAATCAACAGAGTTTGGTATTCCATAGGTGCGGTTGAGACGTGCTTTCAATTTCGAATGAACTTGAATTCATGTCGCGGATCATGGTGCAGGTTCTTGAGTGGCTCTAAAAAAACAGGACAGGCGTTGTTAGGAACGGTATTGGAACCGTCTCGAAATAAGTTCCATTGACCCCAACCCGACACGTTAGTTTTGAAGTTGCGAGTCCCGCGCCAGTGGTTGATCAATAGTACGAAAACAGAGGCATCGATCACAACCCGAAGCGTCAGCGAGGGATCTTCGCAAACACGGCCGAAACTACAAAAACGCTATCCCTCGCTGACGCTTCGGGCTGGGATATTTGCAAAGACGTAACTTGCATGGCGGACGCACCGACTCATTTCAGACGGTAACGTTCCGTTGCCACAGACTCCAGTGATATGGCAGATCCGGCCGAAGCATCCGTTAAAGTTCGGCAGGAATTGCAGAAGCTTGCGAACTCTTCAAGTCAGACAATACACGCAAAGACATTCGCCTTGACCGGTTTTCCTGATATTCCATAGAAACAAAGCCGGTCATTTTCACGTCTATGAAATTCCCCACGCGTGACTTCCCCTTTCTGTTCATGAAGTCACGGAGTCCACGTTTGATCTTCTCCTCTCCGCCTTTCGTTTTTTTCAACGCACTTCCAGACAGTTCGGTCGCCTTCGAAAGACCTTCTGCAGCAACGCTGCAGGAATTCCTTTCGAAAACAGATCCAATGAATCTGACAGACTGAGCGTGCGTTGCCCCTTCCTGAATTTGTCGACTCGCAATCATGCTTAACGTCGTTTCCAGCTCCGCATTCGGTGACATGCGAGCTCTGCTGAAGGCAGAGTTTCCATGGACTCTGCGCGGCTGGAAACTGCTGATCGTGATCGCCTGTTTTACGACTTTGTGTGGTTGTCATGGCCCCAATCACTTCTACGCTCGCGATTCTGTGTTCGGAAAACGATTGCCGGATGGCCTGCGACTCGCGCAGACATCCAATCCACAGACAGTCGATTTATCACGTCTGGCCAGTGGTACCGGCGGCAGCGAAACTATCGGGGTTGGCGATGTTCTTGAAGTGCAGATTGCGGCGGGGCTGAGCGAAGACGATCAGGCGACGATGGCCGCTCGCGTTGCCAACGATGGCTCGATCTCTCTGCCGATGATTGGAGTGTTGAACGTCGCCGGAGTGGAACCGCAGGGTGCTGAATCACTGATTCGCTCCGAAGCCATTCGCCGGCAGCTGTATCACAATCCCACGGTGACGGTGACTGTCACTCATCAGCGAATGAATAAAGTGCGAGTCCTCGGGGCCGTGAAGGCACCCGGTTTATATGAACTACCCCCGAATGCCAGCGACGTGGTTTCCGCCATTGCCGCCGCACAGGGTTTGGAAAAGGACGCCGGACAAAAGGTCGAAGTCCGAAATCCCTTTCGAGCCAATCCTGTAAATCGTCCGGCAGTGGCGGATGTTGCGGGTCATGCGAATGGGCTGGTGTCCGGTGTCAGCAGCACAAGTTCGCTGGAGACCGGAATGAATTCTTACTCCATCGATTTGATTTCTGCCGCCAAGGCGGGTGATGGTCAGTACGTCGTTCACGATGGTGGCGTCGTCATGGTAGAAAAACGAGACCCTGCGCCGGTCTATGTGGGCGGTCTTGTTCGGTCGGCCGGACGTTACGACTATCCGATTGGACAGGACCTGCACCTGCTGGATGCGATTGCTCTGGCTGGCGGCATGTCGAATCAACTGGCCAATAAGATCTACGTGGTTCGACCGGTGGTCGGATCCAAGGATCCCGCAGTCATTGAAATCAGTTATCGCGATGCGAAGCAAAGTGCAGACTCGAACATCCGACTTGGGCCTGGCGACGTCGTCTCTGTAGAACACACGCCGGGCACGGTCTTTATGGAGGCTCTGAACCTGATTCGCTTTGGCATCTCCGGAAATACATCTTTGTTTTAATCGTTCATGAAGTCCTTACGTCACTCACCCAGCATCTGTCCCCGTTCTCAGCCAGAGTTTAAGAACCAGCAGGAATTCCACCGTGCCGACTGACCACGATCGACTGCAAACAACTTCAGAGGGCGGAGCCGTTGTGCCAACGCCGGACGATCGATTGCAGAATCTTCGCAGATCTGCCGGAAGAGAGGCGTGACAGATGACTGTGTCTGACAATCAGCTGCTCGGCCTGCCGGATCACCAGAATGCGGCCGCCACTACGCTTCATCTGATCTTTCGTTTTCTGCGAACCGTGCGTATCCGCAGCGGGATTCTCGTTGCTTCGCTGGTTCTGGC
>QWOO01000162.1 GCA_003669615.1 Planctomycetota bacterium | reverse complement strand
CGTCGTCAATCTGGCATGCGGAGCCAGCTTGTTCGCCAGCGATTCAACAACACCCAGCAACGCGGCAAACGGACGACCGGACACGATGCCAATGGTCAGCGGCTCGGCGACGTTTTCCGGATGCCCCTGACCGGCCGACAGATAAACGCGAGCCACTTCGAACAGCTCGGCATTCGGACTGCCATGACGTTCGTTTTGACGACGACATTGCAGCAGGCTTGGCACCAAACTCTGACGCAGCTGATTCTCATGACTGCGGCTGGAATGATTCACGGCCACGGGCGAAATCTCACCCAACGGGCGAAACAGCTGCCGCTCATCTTCGCTCACAAATGACAGCGTCAGCGCTTCCGAAAGTCCGCACGAAACGAGATGACTCCGCAGGCTGTCCTGCACACGTTCGCGTCGAGTCCTTGCTGTAGAAACCACCGGCAGCGTGGCGTCCGCCGGAATATGCTCGTAGCCATGAATCCGCGCGACCTCTTCAATCAGGTCGATCTCGCGCAACAGATCAGGACGCCAGCTGGGCGGGATAAAAGTCGCGGAGGTGTCGTCTTTGCGGACACGTTTCAAGCCGAGCCGTTCCAGAATCTCGACGCTGTCTGCCGGAGGAATCTCAATCCCCAGCAAACGGGAGATCTGTGCAAATCGCAGCGTGACGGATTCTCGTTCGGCAGGCAGTCGATCGCCCGCCACAACGGATCCAGACAGCAACGTTCCTCCAGCCACTTTCAGGATCAGCTCACAGCAGCGGCGAGAAGCCCAGTCGAGCCACAGGCGATCGACCTTACGTTCGAAACGGTAAGACGACGGGCTGTGCAGCTTCAGAGCTCTTGCGGTCGAACGCACGGAGAGTGACGCAAACGCGGCCGATTCGATCAGCACATTGACTGTGGAATCGGAAATCTCTGTGTCAAAGCCACCCATGACGCCAGCCACTGCCACGGGGCGTGATGCGTCCGCGATGACGCACATGTCTTCGGACAGAATGTACTGACGCTGATCGATGGCGGTGATGGTTTCCCCTTTGACCGCACGACGCACTACGATTCGGCCTCCGTTCAGACGGTCGAGGTCGAACGCGTGCAGAGGCTGACCGCATTCCATCATCACAAAGTTGGTGACGTCCACCACATTGTTGACGGAGTTGATTCCAACAGCCGCAAGTCGATCTTTCAGCCATACAGGGCTGGGGCCGATCTTCACGCCACGAATCACTCGCGCGTGATACTCGGGGCACAAGTCGGATGCTTCAATCGATACCGATGTCGCGGCCGACGCTTTGTCTGCGCCTTCCGTGACTGCTGCAGCGGGAATGGTGAGAGGCTTTTGGAAGAGCACAGAGACTTCCCGTGCGACTCCGATATGGCCCAGACAATCGGGACGATTGCTGGTCACTTCCACATCGACAGCAACGTCCGGTTTGGTCAGTCCTTCATGCACATCGTGAAATTCTTCCAGATTCAGCCCGGACATTGTCAGGCGATTGGTGAGTTCTTCCACGCTTGTTGGCAGCGAAACGTATTCCGCCAGCCAGTTCCTGCTCACGATCATGAATTGCACACTGCAGTCAAAAAACCGGCCCGAATGTTCCGCATCGGTCCATTCCTTTGCGACAATTTCGGAAAGACGCAAAGTGTAATGAAACGTTCGCCAACTCAAAACCGCTTTACGCACTTCCTTTCGAAAGGAGTTGACAGCTAATATCAACTGCATTAAAACCGCAGCCGTCTGATCGCCGATGATCGGTACGACAGACGAATTTCCGGTCTCCGGTCGTGAACGGAGCCAACGGGTAGGGAAACCGTCTTTTTGTGGATGCGCTGTTCCATCTGAGTTTCATGAATTTCCTGCAGTTTTGCAGGAAATCGTGCCAAAGCTCCGAGGACACAGCGATGACAAATTCGGCGATTTTCCATGTCTCCTGCAGCAGTTCGTGCCGAAACAATTCTGGGGTTGCGCCGCCAGCTTGTTTCTTCGCAAAAAAGCCGCTTCACTCGTCAATGCATTCCGACAGGGCTCAGTACTCTGGATCAGCTGCTGCCTGACGGAGGCGTGCCTGTATCATCGCTGGTGGAATGGATCAGTGAAGATTCTGGTCAGGCCGCAGCCTCGATGGCTCTTCGCTCCATCAGCCAGATGCTGGTGTTGCCCGGATGTCTGACGGTGATTGATGAGCGGCATGATTTTCATGCGGACGCGGCCCGAGCTCAGGGGATTCCGCTGTCTCGCCTGTTGATCGTCAGGCCCAGACGTCAGCCCGATGCTCCCGTGGGCGCACGTTCGAGATTTGTCCGCCGAACGTCCGCTTCCGAGTGTGAAACATTGTGGGCGCTGGAACAGGCCGCTCGATGTTCGGGAGTTCGTGTGATCCTCTGCTGGCTGGATCGAGCCTCCTCGTCCGTAATGCGTCGCCTGCAACTGGCAATCGAACGCAGTGGTGTGACCATTATGCTGATCCGTTCGGCCGCCGCGCTCTCACAGGCCTCCTTTGCCGACCTGCGACTTCATGTGCGAGCGATGAGTCTCCCGGCCAGCGCATCCCGGCCTGAACAGCGAGTCAAACAGCAGCGAGATTTCTCCGTGCAGTTGCTGCGTTCGCGTCACGGAATTCAGCATGACGGATCCGCACGGGTGTGCCAGGATTCATGGAACGAACAGTTGCGATCGTGCTCGTTGGCATACAGTCAGCAATGACATCGTGGCAACACCGCAAAATGCGATGACAACATCGCGTTTGCATAGTGTGATCGAGACCGACTGCCTACAATCCCGCTGTTCCCGACTACGACTACCCGCTATGGCTGCAGCAAGCCCGTCAAAACAGAAACGAACATGTCAGAACCAGAAAACACTCAGGACAATGTCGAAACCATCGAGCTGGATCGTTTTCTGAAACTGGCTCAGATTGCGCAGTCAGGTGGCGAAGCCAAAGTGATCATCAAATCCGGCGCAATTCTGGTGAACGGCATCGTGGAAACTCGCCGAGGCCGCAAGCTGCGACCGGGCGACCGTGTCGAACACAACGGCGAAGAGTACGTCATTGAATCCGACGGTCAGGATCCGCCCGAGTAAGCTCTGATGCACGCACTCGAATCCGGCCGGCGACGTCGCACTGTTGGGCTGTCAATCGGATGATGGGTATCTGAAGTCGTGAGACTCCAGCAATCCCGAACGCTCACGAGTCCCGCTACGAATCAAGCAGTGGTGGAAACGGTACTACCACGGATCTTCGCGAAACCAGCCGCCTGCCATTTTGCTGGGTGGCACCAAAGTCGGTGCGGGCATAGCCTGAGCCAGCGACTTTGCATCACGAACCACGACGGCAGCGGGCACCAGTCCGCTGGCCGGCGGAAATTGTGAGTCTTCTGAAGTCATAGCGGCAGCAGTGGTACTTCTACTCCCTTGACGTTCTTCCCGCCAATGTGGTCGTCGATCTTCCGTAAGCAGCTCTGCCCTGTTTCCAGGCTGTTCTCCGCGAAGCTCGCGAGGTCGCTTCCATTCTTCCAACGCTGTCACACTACCCGCGTTGCTCACGTACAGAGTCTGACTATCGCTCATCCTGCGTCGCTCCTGATTGGAAAACATTGTTAAATGACCGTCTTTCGCTTTGAAGTCCCACCCTCAGGACCCAATGCGTTTTCAAAATGTCGATCATCGATGATGCCAGGACCCGATGGATCAGACAGCTGCGGTCGGCTGAATCATCAAGATTGCAATCGGTGTGCCATATGTATTTTTCGCCGTGAAATTGTCACGGATGGTGGTGCTCGCGACGGCCTCTGCTGAAACGATTGACTACCCAGCTGACGTATTCGAGTTGTAGACCTGTCGTATGTTTTCAATCGCAGCAGGGTATCCCCTAACTGCCGCAAGTACCGCGACCGCACGGAACAGCAATTGCGCCATCGTCTTCTGCGAACATTTCGCACACATGCGATACTCAGCACTCAGCCTAAGGAACGCTTTTTGGCCATGCACATCGGTCGGATCAGTAATGAGTGCCCCCCTAACTCGGAAAATAAAAGCTATTTTGCTGCGAAGTGTGCGTGGCATGAAGATTGCGTGAAAGTCGTTGCTGATCACAGATTCAAGCCGGGAACCTTGACGCCTGTTTGCAGTACAAAGGCCAACACCATGCACAGTTCGCTTCGAATCGTGATTGCTGACAGTGAACCTTTGATGCGCGCGTTTCTCTGGCGTTCGCTGACTCATGAAGGACATCGTGTTGTTGCAGTCGCAGAAACGGGACCACAGCTGATCCACGAATGTCGACAGCACCTCGCCGACCTGGTGATCACAGAAATCGAAATGCCCGAGCTGGATGGCCTTTCGGCAATTCATGAAATTTCCCTGACCGTTCCCGTGCCGGCAATCGTTGTCAGTTCGACTCGCAAACTGGACGTGCTGACTCGCGCCAGTCGCGAAATGGTTTTCGCATTTCTGGTGAAGCCGATCAAAATGGATGACCTGCAACCTGCCATTTGGATGACGATGTCTCGCTATGCCGAAGTCAACAGCCTGCGTTCACGTCTCGCCGCCGCCGCGGCGAATCACTCGGACGGTTCGTTGAAAGAGATTCGCGCTTCCACCGAGAACTGATCCGCTCAGTCAACGACGAACGTGCTTAGGCGACCGGCAGGATAGAACTTACCATCCGCAATTTGTACGACGGACTTCCAGTCCGTCGAGTAGTCCCATACGACGGACTTCCAGTCCGTCGAGTAGTCCCATGCGACGGACTGGAAGTCCGTCGTACCGGTAAATTCATTTCTGCCGGTCGCCTTAGCATCGTGCGGTTTTCAGAGTCGCCTTTCGCTCTGCGAAAGAAGCGGATTCGCAACTTTCGCAGTGCGAAAGGCGACTCTGACCGAAGCGAATCAGTGGACATCAACGATTCGGCTATGTCGATTCCGTCGAGTCATTTATCGTACGATTGTGGCGTCTGGCCATGATCGCGCGGCGGTAATCGGAAAACACATGGCCGGCTAACAAAGTCGACTCGGTGGAGAGCTCTTCGACTCGGCTGCGAAAGAACGCCAGAGCGCCAGTGGCGGGAATGGCGACACCGAGACCCTGCAGAGTTGTGATCAGGGCCTTGTAAACGCCCGGGGCCAGTTCAGAAATCTGAGGATTGGCTTTCAGTTCGAACTCCATGAACGCAATGATCATCCCCCAAACAGTTCCCATCAGCCCCAGCATCGGTGCCAAAGTACTGATCACCGCCAGATGCTCGATTCGCCGAAAGGACCGTGCCGTCTGTTCGGCGGCCGAGTCTTCGATGGCTTTCTCCACTGTGGCGTAGTTTCCCGTACCAGCCTCTTCCAAACCGGCGTGCAACAGACGGCCGAGAAATCCCGGATGCTGCTCGCAGACCTTCAGGCCTTCGCTGAATTTTCTGGAGGAAAGACATTGATGAATCTCCTCGGCCAGACCGGGAGAAATAAACAGGCTCCGACGGACCTGAATCGCATTATCAATAATCAAAGCCACCATGATGAAGCTGAGAAACATGATGACGTAGCCGATCGTGCCGCCCGCCGCGAGCATGTCTCGCACGTTCAGAAACGAACTGGCTTCCTTTGCCGCAGACGGTGCGGCATCAGCCGCTTGCCCGAATGCGGTGGAGACCACGAAGAGGCAAAGAAACATTCCACACAGCATCAAGCCCTGGCGAAGAGCCGAAGGCTGTGGTACAGAATTGTGCGGAATTCGCATAGCGACAGTCCATTGTCGGTGAAGTTTGGCGGAGACACTTTCGGAAGTGTACACAAGCCGTCCCGCTTCGAAAAGTTGCCTCTCCAGGTCAAATGATCACACTCGCAGTCTCGAATTCCGGTAGGTCCTCCTTGCCGAGCTCATCTTTACCTGGAAAAAGTTACAAGTGAGCGTAGAGATTACAAAAGCGAGTCGAGGTGAGCGTTGAAAACGGCAGGGTTTTCCTCGGCGAATCGAATTGGCTTCGGACTTGCTGTAGGTCGATGGATTGCCGCTCAGGGATGGGGGGCCGGAAAACCATGATGGGGGTTGGACGGAATCTGATCGGGAGCCCCTCGGATGATATCGCTGCACGAACTGGAGCCTGCCGTGTGGAGTGAAAAACAATTTGGGACCTGTGAGCTTGGCGACACGCGGAGAACTCAGCGGCTTGTTCACTATGCGCAGCAGATGGCCGAGAAGCCTGACGCTTCAACACCTTGTCAAACGGAAAACTGGGGTGACTGCAAAGCCGTGTATCGACTGTTCGAACGGCCCGAAGTGACCTTCGAATCCGTCACGGCGGCGCATTACCAGAACACGCGAACTCTGCCGGCAGGCCGTTATCTTGTCGTCAGCGACACGACCGAAATTGACTATGGCTACGAGAGCGAACGAGAGGGACTCGGGCCACTTACGGCCACTCATCGACGAGGTTTCTTTCGGCATTCCGCCCTCGTGATGGATGCCGAAAGTCATCAGGTCATGGGCGTCGTTTGAGGACTGTTGGCGCGTGATTGAACATGATGAGCAGCGTCCGATGGTGGAGGAATATCACAAGGGTTTGAAGACAGGTCTGCAGGTGGAAGGTCGTCAATACGAAACGGCCAGCCGGCTGTCAGCAGTAATCGGAGTGAT
>QWOO01000068.1 GCA_003669615.1 Planctomycetota bacterium | reverse complement strand
TAAGGGTCCAACAACTAACTCGCCCGTAAGTCCTTTCCCCAAATGAGTTTGCGAGAATTGTGTAAGTGCAGGTCGGCAGATTGCCCCGAAGTGAGTGTTGCCACACGTCATCAAGAGATGCGTCCCAATGATGTCAAAGCGCATCATGTTGCCTGAGAGCCACGGACGACCGGCAGGGCCTCGCTTTTTCGAAAAAATTCAATGCGACGGAATGGAGATCAGCGATCGGCAGCACGGAGAAAGAAGCGTCTTCCGTGCAAGAATGGGTCATTTAGGGTGATTGCGTTAAGGCCGTGACGGACGGGTCAAGACTGCGGTCTCGAGACGCTGTCTCACTTTCAGACATATTTGGCATCATTAATTGTCATTATTATTTTTGCGGCTACTATCTCTGCAGCAATGGGCAGCGACGACTTTTTTCTGGTCCCTGTTCACAAGTTAAGGTCAGCAGATTCGAACTCGCAAACGCGGTTCGGCGGAGTGGAATGGCTATGTCTTCACCATTAGATGCGAGGGATCGGGAGATTCTAGAGCATCTGCACCAGTCGGCTGGTGGAGACATTCAGGCGCTCTGTGAATTGCTGGGAGTGACTCGCACGGCTGTTCGGCAGCGAATTTCTCGGCTTGAAGGTGCCGGGATGATAGCTTCCGAGCTGCAGAGCCAGACGCGGGGGCGTCCGCGTCTTCTGTACCGCGTGACTTCAGAAGGTCTGCACGAGCTGGGTGAAAACTATCGCGAACTGGCGGTTGTGCTTTGGGAAGCTATCGCCGGATTCGAGGACGCAGAAATTCGTACTACACTCATTGGTCGAGTGCAGAATTCGCTTGCAGAGCGGTTTCGTCGTCAATTGGTAGGCTGCGATTCGGTTGACGAGCGGCTGGATCAGTTGGCCGAGGAAATGAAATCCAGCGGTTTCAATATTGAAAGTGATCATTCGGGCGGGCTGCGGATCCTGCGTGAGACGTCTTGTCCGTTTCCGATGCTGGCGGATGTGGATGAAGCGATCTGTCAGGTCGAGCGGCAGGTGTTGCAGCAGGTGTTGGGGGCTCCTGTGGAGTTCCGGTCTCGCTGCCGTGACGGGCATGGGTGTTGTGAGTTTCAGGTGATGAGCACGACGGCATCTGTCCAGAGTTTGGAAAGTTCGTCGAGCGATTGAAAGACCGGTGCAGGCTGGTAGAGTGCTTTCTGCACTTCCTGTGATGTGGCAGTTGCGGGGTTCAGTCAGTGCTTTCGAGATATCGGTTTAAGCGGTTCTGACAAGAGGTTTGAGCGACATGACATGGATTGAAGGTCGATTCGAAGAGAATGTGATCACCACCACGATGGAGCAGGCCATGAACTGGGGCCAGCAGTCATCAATCTGGCCGATGACATTCGGTCTGGCTTGTTGTGCGATTGAAATGATGGCTGCAGGTGCCAGCAAGTACGATCTCGACCGTTTTGGTGCGGGTGCGTTTCGTGCGACTCCTCGTCAGGCGGACCTGATGATTGTGGCAGGAACAGTGACGTACAAGATGGCCAGTCGCGTTCGCCGTTTATACGAGCAGATGCCTGATCCAAAATATGTGATTGCGATGGGAGCCTGCACTGTGGGCGGTGGGCCTTACTTTAAGTATGGCTACCACGTTGTTAAGGGTGTTGATCTTGTCGTTCCTGTAGACGTTTACATTCCAGGCTGTCCTCCTCGTCCGGAGGCTTTGCTGGAAGGTTTGATGCGAATTCAGGATAAGATTAAATCCCGCAAGGTGACTCGTGGTGAATCGGTTCTTCCGGTTCCTCACCACTCGGGTTACTCCGCTCTGAATGTGTAAACCGCAGGCGAGTCACTTTGTGACTCGACCTGTTCTGTCTCTGGATTTCCTTTGCGACGGTTTCACTGTCGTCCGAAGGAATAAAGAGGCTTCCAGTCACGAAGTGGCTGGGTTAGTTGTTGAGTCGCGAGACTCACGCAGGCATGGCCACTGCCGGTGAATTGATAGAAGACAAGTTTAAGAAAACTGACTGAATCCCGTTGAGTGAACTGTCTGCGGCTGGGGTGCTGTTGAAGCAACTGCTGCGGGTGTTTATGAGGAAGTGTGATTGCGATGACTGCTGTTTTGAAGATTTCCAATCTGCATGTGAACGTGGGTGAGACGCCGATTCTGAAAGGCGTGGATATTGAAATTCGTCAGGGCGAAATTCATGCTCTGATGGGCCCCAACGGTTCCGGCAAAAGTACTCTGGCCTACGCGTTGGCCGGGCATCCAAATTACACCGTAACAGATGGTTCGATTGAACTGGACGGTGTGAATATCACGGAGATGGAAGCGGACGAACGAGCGCGGCTCGGGATGTTTCTGGCGTTCCAGTATCCTGTGGTGATTCCGGGCGTGAAGGTTGCTGATTTCCTTCGCCACTCCGTTTCCAATATTCGTAATCCGGAACGCAAAGAAGGTGAAGGCCTGATCGGAATGCGAGAGTTCCGCAAGGAAATTCGGGAACGCATGACGGAACTCGGGATGGATCAGGAGTTCGCTCGCCGATACCTGAACGACGGATTTTCCGGTGGCGAAAAGAAGCGAATGGAGATCCTGCAGCTGGCCATGCTTCAGCCACGTTTTGCGATTCTTGACGAAACCGACAGCGGGCTCGACAGCGATGCCGTTCGAGTCGTCAGTGAAGGTCTGGCCAAGCTGGCAGGCCCACAAATGGGCGTGCTGATTATTACTCACCATGAGCGGTTGCTGGAGTTCAATCCTCCACAGTTTACTCACGTGATGCTCGGCGGACGAATTGTGGAAACCGGTGACGCCTCACTGGCTCACGATCTTCACGCCAACGGTTACGCCAACATCCGGGCTCGACATCCTGACGCAGCCGCTGAAAACGCGAAAGCAGAAGCTGCGGCAGCGGCAGCGGTTTAATCGGGACGACGAAAGGTAACACCAGTCAGAATCGATTTATGGGCCGGCTCTTCGAACAGATCAGGGCTCTGGTCAGCAACGAAAGGTACCTTGTCGGACTGTTTTCTTGATGGAACTCAATCATGACTATCGTCAAAGAAAAGGTTCGACGGACCAGGCTTATTCAAACAGAACGGTTCGTCGTAGCGGTGGAGATTGACTTGGTCATTCCGGAAGATGATCCGAGTGAACCGTGTCTTGAACCCGAGACTGTGAATTTTCTGAAGCAAGTCAAAGCAAAGGCGGATGAGGGAGATGTGGACTGGCTTCGAAAGCGTGGCAAAGTCTACGAAGCAATCTCCGTGACATGAATCTCCTGTCGCTTACTGAAAACCGAAAACTGAAAACCTTCTATAGAGATTTCTAAGCATGAGCACCGACACACCAGTGAAAAGCGAAAAGTCGGATGTCGAATTTGGTAGCTACAAGTATGGCTTCCATGATTCGATGGACAACTACGCCTTCAAGAGCCGCAAGGGGCTTGATCCGCAGATCGTGCGTCAGATCTCCGAGATGAAAGGTGAGCCTGAGTGGATGACGGATTTCCGTCTGGAATCGCTGGCCATCTTCGAATCGCGGCCGATGCCAAACTGGGGCGGCGATATGACCGACCTCGATTTCCAGGACATTTTTTACTACATGAAGGCTGCCAATGAGCAGGAAACTTCATGGGAAGATGTACCGGAAGAGATTCGCCGAACTTACGACCGACTGGGGATTCCGGAAGCAGAAAAGAAATTTCTCGCCGGTGTCAAAGCACAGTACGACTCTGAAGTGGTCTACGGAAGTCTTCAGGAAGACCTGGCAAAGCAGGGTGTGATTTTCACCGACACGGATTCGGCACTTCGCGATCATCCCGAACTGTTCCGTGAATACTTCGGCACCATCATTCCGCCCGGCGACAACAAGTTTGCGGCTCTGAATTCGGCGGTCTGGTCCGGCGGTTCATTCATTTACGTGCCAAAGGGCGTAAAGATCGAGTTCCCGCTGCAGGCTTACTTCCGTATCAACAGTCAGAACATGGGCCAGTTCGAACGGACGCTGATCATCGTCGACGAAGGCGCTTCCATTCACTACGTCGAAGGCTGCACGGCTCCGACCTACAGCAGTAACAGTCTGCATTCAGCTGTCGTGGAGATTGTCGTCAAGCGAGGAGCTCGGTGCCGTTACACGACGATCCAGAACTGGTCGAGCAACGTGTATAACCTTGTCACCAAGCGAGCCATGGCGTACGGCGATTCACTGATGGAGTGGATTGACGGAAACCTGGGCTCGAAGCTGACCATGAAGTATCCGGCCATCTGGCTGATGGAACCGGGTGCTCGCGGAGAAACGCTGTCGATCGCGTTTGCCGGTGAAGGTCAGCATCAGGATGCGGGAGCCAAGATGGTGCACTGTGCTCCGAACACATCCAGCCGCATTATCAGCAAGAGCATTTCCCGGGGCGGCGGGCGTTCCAGCTACCGCGGTCTGGTTAAGGTTCATAAGGATGCGGTTAACTGTCGTTCGAACGTGGTCTGTGATGCTCTGATTCTGGATTCAGCGAGCCGCAGTGATACTTATCCGTACATCGAAGTCGAAGAAGAAAACGTAGCGATCGAGCACGAAGCCAGCGTTTCAAAAATTGCAGAAGAGCAGCTGTTCTATCTGATGAGCCGTGGTCTGTCAGAAGCGGAAGCCTCCGCAATGATCGTCACGGGTTTCATTGAACCGCTGGTAAAAGAACTGCCAATGGAATACGCCGTGGAGCTCAATCGCTTGATCGAACTGCAGATGGAAGGTTCGGTCGGTTAACCTGTTGGCGAGCGGCAGGGCGTCAGCCCTCCGTGTCGTCGCCAATGGGCCACTCGGAGGGCTGACACCCTCCGCTTACCTGAGTGAATAGGAATCCGAGCCATGGTGAAACTCAGTGAAGAAGTGGCTGAAGCTCTGAAAGCGGCGAAGGGGCGACCCATCGCCGTGGATGTGCCGGGCTTTGATCACCGATTTGTTGTGATCGATCAGGCCGAATACGACGCAGCGATGGCGGAACTGGACCTGCAGAAGAATGTGGCTCTGATACGCGAGGGAATTTCTGACGTGGAGGCTGGAAGAACTTCTCCTCTGGACGAAGCGATGGACAGAGTGCGAAATGTTCTCCTGCTCAGGAAGGCTGATGACGCACTTCGTTAGACTTTCAGCTCTGGCAGAGGAAGACATTCTGCGGAATGCCTTGTGGTGGGCGGATCATCATTCTGCCGACGAAGCAATTTACTGGGAGTCTGTGGTTCGACAGCAGTTGCGGGAAATCGCGAACAACCCAGACAGTCATGGCCTCTCCGCAGAGTCATCATTAATGAACGGCATTTTTCGAGATGCGTTACTGGGAACAGGCCGCCGTGGCAGCTATCGGGCAGTTTTTATAGTTTCCGGGGATATGATCTTTATAATGCGTGTGTTGCGAGCTTCGCAAGGAGCATTCAGAGCCAAAGATCTGCCTAAAGAATCCAACTGAGTTTTAAGAGTGACAATGTCAACAGCCATCGATACCTCCCGCACCGGCTTCTCTTCAGAAGTCTTTGAACAGTTCCTTGCGACTCGCGTCGAACCTGCATGGATCACTGACGCACGTCGTGTCGCCTTCGAACAGTATCAGGCGCTGCTGCAGGCGGATCTGGATCCGGAAGAATTTAAGCGGGTTGATCTGCGAGTCTTCAATGCGGGTAAGTTCCGTCCGGCATCCGGCGCGGCTGATTCGACTGCCATCACAACACTGCTCAGTGACAAAACTGAGTTTGGCGGCTCGATCGCTCACGTGAATGGCCAGGTCACACATTCTGACGCATCCGAAACTATCAAAGAACAGGGAGTTCTTTTTGGCGAACTGCAGGAGTTGCTGACCAGCCATCGAGAATTGCTGGAGCCTTACTTCATGAAGAAGGCGGTCAAGCCGGAGTCTGACCGATTTTCCGCTTGGCATGCCGCATTCTGGACAGGCGGAACGCTGTTGTATGTGCCTCGCAATGTAGAAGTCGCCCTGCCTCTTCACAGTTTGATTGCTCACAGCCGCGATGGTGTCGCGGAGTTCAGTCATACGTTGATCATTCTGGAAGACGGAGCCCGAGCGACTTTGCTGGAAGAAACCACTTCAGCCACCGAAGACATTGCCGGTTTGCACGTCGGCTGCGTGGAGCTGATTGTTGGTAAGGATGCCAATCTTCGATACGTTCAGTTGCAGAACTGGAATCAGAAGTCCTGGCACTTCGCGCATCAGGCGGGCGTCGTTGGCAGCAATGCATCTCTGCAGTGGACTGTAGTCGGATTGGGAAGCAAACTGTCCCACATCCATCAGGACATCAACCTGAATGGTCGCGGTGCCACGGCGGAAGTCAATGGCGTAACGTTTGCCAGCAATCGTCAGAAGATCAGCTACTACACTCAGCAGCATCACAAAGCTCAGGGGACTCACAGCGACCTGCTCTACAAGGAAGTTCTGCGGGACGAATCGCGAGTCATCTGGCGAGGGATGATTAAAGTTGACCCGGCGGCTCAGCAGACCGACGGTTACCAGCGCAGCGACGCATTGATGCTCAGCGACGAAGCCCGCTGCGATTCAATTCCGGGGCTCGAAATCGAAGCGGACGACGTCAAGTGCACTCACGGGGCCACGACTGGCCGAGTCGATCGTGAACAGATCTTTTACTGCATGAGCC
>QWOO01000146.1 GCA_003669615.1 Planctomycetota bacterium | reverse complement strand
TCGGTAATTGGAGTGAATCGGATCGAATTCGTCCCGCCACCATTTGACTGATGAAGCCGGGACGCCGATTCTTTCGGCAAGATGCCCGTGGACGCGCGCTTGCGAGTTGCCCGAAAAACGTGCATAGGCCACTGCATCAAATCGCGATAGATAGTAACCAGCGAGCATTCCAACCAAATTCTTTGTTTCCACCAAAACTCCTGCTTCGCGATGGTGAATCACGACTTTGAAACCTCAGGCCATTACAAATCCGAGGTACATCCAAGGGTTGTTGGCGAACGTTCAACTTCCCTGCCGCACAATAAACGTGTTTTGTGGAACCATAACACCATCTACATTCACTTGGGATGAAGGTTAAACGTTTTTCAAGTGGTCAGCTCAAACGTACTGATGTCCGGCCCGGCCCGTGAAACACTTCTTTCCGATGCCAGTCCAAATGTTCATTCAGTGGCAGGTTGTCGCGAGATTGGGGCCCCTTCAGTGGCAGGCCGTGGAAGGACGTTAGCCATTCGCTGAGGCCTGTCGAGCCGTTGGCTTTTTGGGAGACGCAAAGCTGCAGTTCGTCAGTCAGAGTAAACGCGCCGCGGTCGAAGAGTTTGTGGTGCATGCTGCAGAGGGCGAGGCCGTTGGTTTCAAGGTCCGGGCCGCCGGCTTGATGCCATTTGATGTGCGCGGCCTCAAGGGCAACCTGGACTGAGCCCAGTCGCAGGTCGTAGCCGCAAACGGCACAGCGGTATTGATAGGCCATGAGCACTCGTTCGCGAAACGCGGGATCGCGACGACGGCGAAGAGTCTGCTCGAACTGAATTTCCAGCCCGACAGCATCAAGCAGGTCCGCATAAAACGTCTGCGGGAAATGCTGGTTCAGAATTTCCATCGCCAGTTCTGAAATCAATGCGGGGTGTGATCGCAGCGTTTCAAAAACTTCCTCAGTGAATCCGCCAGCCACGTTGTGTTTGAGCAGCTCGGATTTCTTCACATCCGAATTTCCAACTCGGGTTTCCAGCTTCGCAGAGTGCTGCAGTTCCCAGATGCCATCATTCGTGAGTCGTTGAAAAGGATACTCGGTGTGGCAGGATTTCCGTTCCGGACCATATTCAATCAGCAGCGGCCGAAGTTCTCGATCGACTTCCCCATATGGCAATAATCGCTCGCCATTGTTCAAGCATCTTCCGAGTGCGTAAAGCAACAGCAACGGCTTGTGTGGTGCCCGCTGTTCGCCGCGTCTCCAGACAGTAATCTGGCGGATGTGCTGTTTCAGTTCTTCTGGGCTCATCGCGTAAATGATACATGTTCGACCAAGGTCTGCACATCAAGGTATTCCTTTGGCGAGTTCAGTTCGTCACCGGGGCTTTCCCATGTCTTGACAGCGGTCTCGGAGCCCTTCGACAGCATTTCAATCAGTTCTTCGAAGTTCATGTCCGCCCGTTCGTTGGCTTCCGTCTGGAAGGTGTTTTATTGGATTGAGTCGCAGATGTTTTGTTGGTGTGTCTGCGTAAACGGATTTTCTCCGGTGAGATCTGGTGAGGATCGCGCGGGCTGGTGAACGGTTGAAGGTTGGGACTGATTTAGTTTGCTCGTCTCTCCCTATGGTTTTGTCAGACGGTTCACGACAACCCAATGGGCGCTTTGATTATTGCGTCTCACTTGCCAGCTCCAAAACAGCGGGCAGGCGCTCAGTTGCTGCCGATGGCGTAGAGTGTTTTGCTTGATCGGATAAACAGCGTTCCATCAGCCAATGCGGGTGTTGACCAGAATCGAACGTTGTCAGCGGTCGGCAATGCATTTTTTGCGACCACGTCGAGCGTTCGGCCGGGTTGCAAAACGAACGTCTGGCCGCTGGCGTCGAGACAGTAGATCTTGCCTTGATTCGACCAGTGCGAAGCCCAAAATTCGCCAGCGTCCGGAATGCGGCCCTGGGTCACAAGGACGCCGGTCGCGGAGTCAACGATCGTCGCCTTGCCGCCTCGGCCTTCAAGCAGGTAAATCAGTCCGTCAACGATCAGCGGTGAAGCTCGGTTCGGTCCAAATTCGCGAGTGTTCCATGAGACCAGAGCTGCAGAATCGCCACCTCGAGCGGCGGCCAGTTGTTCGTCTGTTCCACTGCGAATCGCAAAGAAGTTGGTCCCTCCGCGGCCGCTGCGACCTACGACCAAGACATCACCACTGGCCGTTGGAGTCGCGTTGAGTCCGCCGTTTCCAATGTCGACTTGCCACAGCAAGTTGCCGGTGTTGGGATCGTAAGATCTGACGATGGCACCGCCGGTGACGAGTTCCTTGCGATGACTGTTTTCCCAGATGATCGCTGAGCCCCAGTTTGAACGCTCCTCACGAGGTTGACGCCAGACTTCATCGCCCGTTCGAATATCGATCGCGACGACAAACGACGACTGTTCGTTGTCGACCTGGACGAAAACCTTGCCGTCAAGAATCGTTGGCGAACTGGACGTGCCCCAGTCCTGAGCCATGGGATGAAGGCCCAGATCTTTTTTCCAGATTAAGGCTCCGTCGAAGTCATAACAGAACATTCCCATCATGCCAAAATAGGCCACGACATACTTCCCGTCGCTGACCGGCGTCTCAGAAGCGTATGTGTTGTCGCGATGGGTTTCTAATCGGGGCTTGCCTTCGAGAGCCGTTTTTGTCCACAGGACTTTTCCAGTCTTCGCGTCCAGACACAGGACTTCCCAGCGATAATCGCTCGCTGCGTTCTGTGGTCCGTCCGTGATCGCCGTTGTCACAAAGAGCTTGCCGTTGATCACAATCGGACTCGACCAGCCAGCACCCGGAATGTCCGTTTTCCACAGCAAGTTTTCATCCGCGCTCCAGCTCGCCGGGACAACACTATCATTCGTTACGCCGTTGGCATTAGGCCCGCGGAACTGAAGCCAATCGGCCGCGAAGCTGACCGATGAAAAAGTCAGGCAGACAAACAGCAGAACAAGATATGAGCGATTCATTCGAACTTCCTGAGACCGGATCTGATTGCAATCGGAATGTGCACCGAGTCAGATGGAATATAGAAGCGGGCTTATCGGCGACCAGCATATCCTGACAGAATGAAGATTGCATGAATCACACACAGCCATGTCGCCGCTTCCGTGCCGATCGGAACGCTGCGGCCTGCGTCTCTGGATTCCTTCAGAGAAAATCACGCCATGTAATCACAAAACAGCTGATCTGTCAGGTGAACATGGCGCTGATGGGTCTCTGGGCAAGTGGACGATGCCCAGTTCTTAAGTGCGCGGGCCTTGTGGAATCCCGCACTCCGGACGCTGCAAAGCAGATTCAGAGTTTTGTTACGTCGTGGGCAACTTCTTCCACTCGCGATTTGTGATCCCTGAATAATACGACAAACAAGATCGACAGCAGGACGGAAACGACGGCCGGGATCGCCCAGATCATTTGCCAGTTGTGAGTGACGCTGCCGTCGGCTGCATGAATTGCATAGTGCTCGCCGACGACGCCCGAAAGCCACGAACCGGCAAACATCCCGATTCCCAGCGTCACGAATGCATGCAGACCCTGGGCCGCCCCGCGAATCTCCTTGCCGGCCTGCTGATCGACGTACATCCGCCCCATTACAAAGATGAAGTCGTAGCACATCCCATGCACGGCGATTCCAAGGTACATCATCCAGTGGGCATCGCGAGCCGTGTCGAACCAGGCAAAGAGCCCAAATCGCAGTGCCCACGCCGCCATGCCGACGAGCAGAATCCCTTTCACGCGAAGCATGGGCAGCAGCACCGGCAGCAGCAACAGAAACACGACGTCAGAAACCTGACCGATGGTCATCTTCGCTGCGGCGTTAGCGATCCCGAGCTCGTTCAGGAACACGTTCATCCATGCGAAATAAAAGCTCAGTGGAACGCAGATCAAAAACGAACACAACATGAACGTTGCGAACGACGGCTGACGCAACAGGTTGAGCGCATCGATACCCAGCATGGTGCGTAACGATATTTTCTGACCCGCTCCCTTGGGCGGAGTATTGGGCAACGTCAACGAATACAGCCCCATCAGCGCCGCAGCTCCGCACGCCAGATGAAACATGCCAACATCGTTTTCGAGCTTTAGACTGCTATTGACCAGACCGGCGGCTATCCAGCCGACACTGCCCGCCATCATGACGATGGGAAATTCTTTTCCTGGATTCGCCGCGTGATGCAGCGTCAGAGTATTTGTGAGTCCATGCCCGGCCATGTACGTCACGGTGTACAGAATCAGCAGCGAATAGAACGCCGTGAATGTCACCTGTTCCGCAACAAAGTACAGCAGCACCGCACCGATGATATGGAGTGTCCCGAGCAGCTTTTGGGTGGCAAAAAAACGGTCAGCGACAATCCCCGCAAAAAAAGGAGCAACGATCGCCCCGATGGCCGTTGTCCCGTAGGCGAGCCCGACCTGTCCGCCCTCGAAGTTCAACGTCTTCGTGAGATAGGTGCCCATCGTGACGAACCATGCACCCCAGACGAAGTAGTGCAAAAAAACCATGATCCATAGCCGGACGATCATTAACGCGGACATTGCTGGAGTACTTTCATGGCCCGTGAGCAATCGCTCACGATAAGTGTGCTGCAAAAGTCGCTTGGATTTTTTCCGCATGGCAGCGGAAAAGAGGTGGCTCGCATTGGCTGCCATAGGGCAGACTTGCGATCTGGTGGGAAATTGGTGTGAGTAAAACGATCAGGCCAGGATCCCCGAATCGCTATCAGAAGTCGACAGCGAAAAAGCTTTTTCACTGAGCGACTCAAGGATGGGGCAGACTATCACCGGCTGGAAGCCTTGGCGAGTGAGTTTCGAAATCAAATCCACGGGCATGTGAAATCCTTTTAGCTCTGTTCGAGCGAGTTGACGCGTTGATTACTGGAGACAGACATTCGCACGACCTCAGAAGGAAGTACTTCACATGGCCAGAAATCTCGACATCGGCCCACCTATCAATGGAACCAAAGAAGCGAACGCGGAAAAAACGGTACCCGGGCTGCTGGCAATAGTCGGTTTCTGCCTGGCTGGATTGTTGTTGCCGCTGTTGCTGTTTTCCCTTCAGGGCTTGTCACTTCCGACGGCCGGACAGGCGTTCGGTAGGTCGTTGTGCCTTGGTCATCCACTGACTGGTCTCTGGCTGGCTCTCACCATCTCTCCACACTCGTGGGGCGGGGGCGTATGGGCAATCCTGGCGTTTCTTATCTGGCCTCTGGAGTGGGCCTTGTACGGATTCCTGCTTGACTATGGGCGCCGGCGTTCGCCAGCAGTCGCGTGGATCGCGGTCATTCTTATGATGACGCTGGGGCTGATTCTCATTGGCCTGGCTTGCTACGCGTTACAGATCCAAATCTCCACATTGACGTTGCAGTTTGCTCTCGTTGTCAGCATTGCTGGGATAGCCTTGATTTCTCTGGGAATCAACAACGCCCGATCTCTCTGGGGTTAGCTTCTGGAGATATCGCGCCAGCAGGCGGTGTGTTTGTACAAAGTCGAGAGCCCGGTCAGAGCCATCATGCCCAGTGACTCGCGGCCTTGATCACATCCTGATTCGCTCAGGAAGTTAGCGTTTTCCACTTGTCTCAAATGCCGTTCGAACACGGTTCGTTTCTTACCACGCATTTTTTAATCGCACGTCGAACATGAATGTCCAACCGGCACAATCATTCCCGCCGACGGCGCGGCGGCACTACGTAGACTTGTCGATGCGTCGACAGGAATCTGCGTACTGCGATTTGCTGAAAGCTGCATCACCCCGACGGTTGCGGCTTTCAACGCGACAAAGGATGACGCAATGCCTTGTCGAGCGTGATTTGATACGTATTGCAGCGGCCGATTTTTGTCACGGTCAGGTAACCAGCCTCGACAAGTTCGGCGACGATTTTCTGCACCATGCGTTCAGTAATCCCGACCAGTGTCGCCACCTGTCGCAGCGTAATCTCCGGGTTTCGATACAGGCACAAAAGTACATGCGTGTGATTTGTCAGAAACGTTCAGCCGGCCGTGGGCACCGGCGTTACCTGCGGCACGGGCGCGGGTTCAATTCTCGTTTCCACTTTCTTTCGCTTTTTCATAAACGTTGTTCTTGTGCCGAACTTCAATGCACGATAATAAATACACGAACCCGAGTTCGTGTATTTCCATTCGCAAAACAAAGAGCGGTATTAGATGCTGGATGTTCTCAGGATCAATCTCTGTTCGCCACTGACTTTGTCATTCGCTTTGGGGGTGTTTGCCCGCCTTGTTCGCAGTGAATTGTCTCTTCCGAGGGATCTCTACACGGCACTCTCAATTTACCTGATGTTCGCACTGGGATTGAAAGGCGGGGTGGAACTTTCGCACAGTTCCCTGTCGGTCATCGCGTGGCCAGCCTTTGTCACCGTGCTGCTGGGCATCCTGACTCCGATATCTGCGTATCTGGTTCTGCGTAAGCTGGGCAAGTTCAACATCGCTGATTCTGCAGGAATCGCGGCTCACTACGGTTCAGTCTCCGCCGTTACATTCATCGCGGCTCAGCAGTTTGCCGTTTCTGTCGGAGCTCCGCCGGAAGGTTTCATGCCGACTTTGCTGACACTGCTGGAGATCCCCGGGATTCAGATCGCGCTTGCGATTGGAGCTTTCCAGCTGGCGGCTTCCAGTCAGAACGAAAACGGCACCGCTGCAGAACGCAGACCGGCG
>QWOO01000287.1 GCA_003669615.1 Planctomycetota bacterium | reverse complement strand
GCAATTGAAGAAAACCAGTTGCAGGCTCGAATTTCTTTTCGAACATGTAAGGCGGGCAACAGCAGACAGGTACCCAGCGCTCCATAGCGGAACTCCGGCTGAAACAGGCAGAGCGTTAATAGCGACACCGTCATGCACGCCGCTGCGGTCGTTCGGTTCCGCTCGGGAATCGACGCCACGGCAAACGCCATGAAGAATGTGACGCAGTGACAATGCAAGGCAGCAAAGTCAGAAGCAATGGTGAGTGAACTGGCGACTGTCGCGGCGATCACCAATGGCAGCGCAAGTCGAGGTGACGTCAGACGAATGAGCGTAACGACGCCATACAGAGCCAGCAGCGGTGAAATGAACCACGTGGCAACGTTGACGATGTGGTCTCCGTGTGTGAAATATCCGGTGCCCGCCATCTGCGAGACAACCTGCCACACATCGAACGACTTCGTCGCTGTCACACCCGCCAGAATAAATCCGGCAATGGTCACGATCCAGTACGGTGGAAATAGAACGGCGATTCGCGACTTCAGCCAGGTCAGTGGATCACGAGTTGTCGCAGCGGCGAGGAAACCACTGAGCAGAAAAAACATGGCCGTGCCGATGCGCCCAATTCGGAATCCAGCGACATCGATCCATGCGTCTGCGTGAGAGTTGCTGATCGCATGTTGCGTGAACACAAGTACGGCGGCCAGAAAACGGAGTTGGTTCAGTCCTTGCAACTGACCAGACTTCTTTACCTTTCCTGAATGCGTCTCATGACTTTTCATAGCGAGCCTGATTGGAATCAGAACAATGGGGTCTGCATGGGCAGTGGGATGCACAGATGAAGTAAAAAAAGTTTCACTGCCCGTTAATTATGACGGAAATCGCATCGGTTTCACCGAATGCTTCTCCTGCAATTCCCGATAAGCCCATGCGAGATTACCACACGCCGATACAATCAATACGGACCGTCGCAGGCAAGAAACCTGTTGCTCCCTGGCGGAAACCAGGGCGAACGACTGTGTCAGAATTCCGACCTTTGCCACCCCGTTGCGTTACGGAAACATCCAATTTAGTGAGCCGCCGAGCACTAGTCCTGAAACAAGCGACCCCCACCGGGTTTACCCCCAATAGCGTGGACTTAAGGGAAATTTGTAGCGGAAGTCGCGTAGACTTCCGGTGATCTGCCAGGAAAGCCGGACCTACCGAAATCCGTGACTACACGCCGGCGGACGTTGCAGAACAGGGTTTGCATTCCGAGCCGATGGAGACCATACTTTCGATCCCACCAGAAAGTCCCCGCCTGCTGTCGAAAGTGCTGTTCCTTCCGTCCCGGAGATCGGTCTTGAGAACACGAACGTTACCGGTTCTCGCGCTGTGCCTGCTAGTCGCCTGGATTCAGTGCCCAAAGACGCACGGCGGAAATCCCGAACTTGTGTCGCTTGAGGTCACTCCCGAAATTCTGGAACTCACGTCGCCGGAAAGTTCCGATCAGATTCTTGTCACAGGCAAAGACGCGAACGGAACGACAATCGATCTGACAGGTCTCGCAACGTACTCAATTGCACAGCCCGGTCTCGCGACAATTTCAAGCAACGGTCGAGTGCGTCCGCAGCTGGACGGAGTGACATCGCTCACCGTTCAGTGGGGCAGTCTGAAGGCTGAGGCCACTGTCAAAGTCACCGGCGTGCAGACTCCGGCGCCCGTTTCTTTTCGAGATGCAGTGGTCCCAATCCTGTCCAAATCCGGCTGTAACTCCGGCGGTTGTCATGGGAAGGCGGAAGGTCAGAACGGCTTTAAGCTCAGTGTCTTCGGTTTTGACCCGGCGACGGACTACGACGCGATCGCTCGAGATGGACGTGGACGGCGAGTGTTCCCGGCGGATCCTGACAACAGTCTGTTCCTGGAAAAGGCCATCGGAAAAGTTCCGCATGGTGGCGGCCGCCGTGTCGAACCCGATTCTGGCTGGTACCGACTTCTGCGTCGCTGGATTTCGGAAGGCATGGTGTTCGATGATGAAGTGGCCGATCCGGTGACCAGCGTCATCGTGCAGCCGACGGATGTCGTGCTCTCAAACAAGGGCACTCAGCAACTGCGAGTTGTCGCGGTCACTCAGTCCGGACAAAAACACAGCGTCACTTCGGAGTCTGATTTTCAGTCGAATAATGATGTGGTTGCGGTCGTCAATCGTGATGGCCTGGTGCAGGCGACCGAAGTGCCGGGAGAAGCCGCAATTCTCATTCGTTACATGGGCCACGTGGCCGTTTGTCGCATCACATTGCCAGGCACCGGTGCTCCGTTTGTGCGTCCTGCTGAATCGAATTTCATTGATGGACTTGTTTGGGATAAGCTGCAGAAACTCCGAATTGCCCCCGGGGAGCGGGCCGGGGATGCCGCCTTTCTTCGGCGGGTGTCGCTCGACACGATTGGAACATTGCCAACAGCCGCGGAAGCACGCAGTTTTCTGGCAAACAGCGCTCCTGAGAAACGCCATCAGTTGATCGAATCGCTGCTCGAACGGCCGGAGTATGCTGACTACTGGACTCAACGCTGGGCCGATCTGTTGCAAGCCGACAAGGATATCATCACGCCTCAGGGAACGGTCTCGATGAGTCGCTGGGTTCACCAGCAGATCGCCGACAACGTTCCGTACGATAGATTTGTCAGTACGGTTCTGACCGCGCAAGGGTCAACATTGGGACATTCACCGGCCGCCTTCTTTCAGGTGCAGGCAGATCCGGAAAAGGCCGCGCGAGCTGTCAGTCAGCTGTTCCTGGGCGTCCGCATCGAATGTGCCCAGTGCCATCATCATCCGTTCGAACGCTGGGACCAGCACGACTATTTCGCCTTCGCGGGATTCTTCACGGGCATCGATCGAAAGCCAGGACCCAACGGATCTGTCAAGATTGTGAACAAGCCGGGCGAAGATCTCCGGCATCCACGAACTCAGGTGGCTGTACCAACGGCAGCACTCGGCGCCGCCACGGCTCAGTTTCCGACACCTCGTGAACGGCGTGAGGTACTGGCGGAGTGGCTGGCGTCGTCTTCAAATCCGCTGTTCGTACGCACAATCGTCAATCGCCTGGTGGCTCATTATTTTGGTCGCGGGCTGGTCGAACCAGTGGATGATTTACGAGCCACCAATCCGGCCTCCAACGAGCCGCTCATGCAGGCACTCTGCGATCACATGGTGGCCGTAAACTTCGACGTGAAGGCTTTCACGCGGACTCTGCTGAACTCGCAGGTGTACCAATTGAGCTCCGCAGTAAGCGAATCCAATCGACTGGATGATCAGAACTATTCACATGCCGCGGTGAAGCCGCTGCCGGCCGAGGTCCTGCTGGATGCGGTGTCGCAGGCAACCGGCGTCCATGAGCGATTCAATGGCTGGCCGGACGGGTATCGAGCCATTCAAATTTGGGACAATAAACTGCCCTCGCTGTTTCTGGAAACCTTTGGCCGGCCAGTGCGTCAGACGGTGTGTGCGTGTGAACGAGGCGTCGAGCCCAGTATCGCTCAGGCTTTGCATCTGATGAATTCTGAATCAACAACGACCAAGCTGGAAGACCGCCGCAGTCGTACCGCACAGTTGGCGGAAAGTGATCTTTCGAACTCCTCCGTTGTCGAAGAATTGTACTTGTCCACATTATCACGTTGGCCGTCACCGGAAGAGCATCAACTGATGGAGACCACTTTGGCAGATTCCAACAATCGGCGGCAGGCCATCGAAGATATTTTCTGGACGTTGTTGAATACCCGGGAGTTCGTGTTCAATCATTGAGGCCACTTCAGGATGTCGGGCATGTCGAAGCTTGCGACGCATGTTTCTTGACGATGTACGTCCGACAGCAATCCGGGACAACTCGAAATTCAAACTATGGCGATCGAAGATTCTGGGAGTAACCAAGTGACGCTTAATAAAATCTTTGGTGCGGATCACCGCTTCTGCGATGGAATTTCGCGGCGCCGTATGTTGAACGTCGGCAGCACTCGACTGCTGGGGGGATTGTCACTGCCATGGCTTTTGCAGCTGCAAACGCAGGCGGCCAGTGTTCAGCCGGCAAAAGCCAAAGCGTGTATTTTTCTGATGCTGGAAGGTGGGCCCAGCCACATTGATATGTGGGATCTAAAACCTGACGCTCCTTCAGAAATTCGAGGCCCCTTCAGTCCGATTTCGACCGTGGTTCCAGGCACGCAGATCAGTCAGCTCATGCCGCTGTGTGCAAAGGTGGCTGACAAATACACGATTCTGCGATCGCACAGCCATGCCGACAATGCGCATCAAACGGGACGGCACTGGGTGCTGACCGGGTATCCGCCCAGCTTTGCCGATGGTCAGGCGAAGGGCGTTCCGTTCAACGAACTCTATCCGTCGATCGGTTCCATCATTTCACGAGAACTGGGTCCCGGCGGCGATGTGCCTCCGTATGTCGAGCTGCCCAATCCGCTCGGGCCGGGTGGGCCCGGTTTTTATGGACCTAAGTACGCTCCTTTTACCATCAACAATGATCCGTCTCAACCGGATTTCAAGGTGCAGGATCTCGAGGTTCCAGCGTCCATTTCATCCGACCGATTTGCGCGCAGACAACAATTGCTGGCGAAGGCCGAACAACTGGGCGCAGGAAACTCGCCCACCACCGGACCAGCTCAGAAGCTCACGTCGTTTTATGAGCAGGCGATGGATCTGGTCACATCGCCGCAGGCTCGCGCGGCGTTCGATCTGAAAGCTGAATCACCAGCAATGCGCGAGCGTTACGGTTATTCGTCCATTGGTCAGTCGGCCTTGCTGGCCCGTCGACTGGTAGAAGCGGGAACTCGCTTCATCGGCATTGACCATGGCAGCTGGGATACGCATTTCGACAACTTCACCAGCCACGAGAAAGCACTGTGTCCTCCGACCGATCGAGCATTCAGTGCTCTGGTTTCGGATCTTGACGAACGCGGGATGCTGGATGAGACGCTCGTCGTCATGATGGGTGAAATGGGTCGGACACCGCGAGTCAACAATGACGCGGGACGCGACCATTGGTCACAGTGTCAGACGGTGATTATGGCCGGCGGCGGAATTAAGCGAGGCGCTGTGATTGGTGCCAGCGATGCCACGGCCAGTTTTCCGACAACGCATCCGTACGGGATTCAGGACTTGCTCCGCACGATCTTCCATTTGATGGGTGTGAATTCTGACAAGGTCTACACAACGCCTCTCGGACGCCCGGTACCCGTTGTCAGCGGCGGCCACCGCATCGACGAACTGCTGTCCTGAGAGTTCTCTCAACGCATCGCTGAACCCTAACACACTGGACTCGGATGCGCACTGCGTCATCCAGGCCGCGGTCGGTGTGCGGCAGGCAACCCACTCGCTGACGTCTGGAGCCTGTATTAGCAAGGCATGCCGCACACAAAACGCCACTGGCAGGGCTCAATGAAAATTAACACTTTATTCATCTACTCTTAACAAAGACGGAGATACTTCTTGACAGTGTTCTAAATTCTTATCGGAAGGGTTTCATGACCTGATACCGAAAGACAATCCGCCTATGCTAAAGGAAGACGTACTGTGAAGGAAATGGTAGGAAATTCATCCATCGCTGTGAGTGGCCGTAAAGGTTTCACTCTGATCGAACTGCTGGTAGTAATCGCGATCATCGCGATCCTGATTGCACTGCTTCTGCCGGCCGTACAGCAGGCCCGCGAGGCTGCACGAAGAACTCAGTGTAAGAACAATTTGAAGCAGATTGGTTTGGGGATTCATAATTATGAATCTACCTACTCACGGTTCCCGTCGGCCGGCGAATATACCGACGAGTCTGTTGCAGATCGACGCTTCTTCCCAGTGTCACTTTACGTTGCCATCCTGCCATTCGTTGAACAGGCAAACATTTACAGCCAGTGGAACATGAATGTTCACTACACCAATGCGGCAAATGCTCCGTTGGCGAAGCAAATTGTTCCAGGCTACGTTTGCCCATCCAACGCGATTACTCAAATCGATTCTTTGGGCTACGGCACTTCTGATTATATGCCGATCGCCTACACCGACATTGATCCTGTCACGGGCGCACGAAATCCATCGGTTGCGGGCGTATCTCTCGGCGCGGACCGCAACGGTGCATTGGGTGGAGCCCGGAAAATGGCAGATTCAACCGACGGTACTTCGAACACAATGCTCGTCATTGAAGACGCTGGTCGCTCAACCGGAGCTGCTGGAAAGAGCAGCATGACTGCAAACGTCAACAGGTACCTCGGTGGTAGCCGCGGCTACGATCCAACACAGTTGTACTCGGTCGCAGATACTGCTCCAGGTGCTCCGGGAGGTGATTTCAGTGCTCCAAATCGTTGGGCCGATACAGACGGTGCCAGTGGTGTTTCTGGTGCTCCAAACTTCCCGGCAGAAACTAAGCTCATCAACAATAACTCGGTCCCCAAAGGCGGCCCTGCTGGATGCCCTTGGAGAACTAACAATTGTGGTCCAAACGACGAGCCGTTCAGCCTGCACACTGGCGGCTGCCAGGCTGTACTTGGCGACGGAAGCGTTCGCTTTCTGTCAGAGAACCTAGACCGTCAAATCATTCGTAGGCTTTGCAATCCATCTGACGGCGAAGTCCTCGGCGAATTCTGATTTTCGCAGACATGCTGATTGCTAAATGACGGAAAGCGTCGTGAAGAGAACTTCACGACGCTTTCTTTCGTGGGGCTCTTCGTGAAATT
>QWOO01000140.1 GCA_003669615.1 Planctomycetota bacterium | reverse complement strand
TGCCGGGGATGCCGGGCGGGATGGACGCGGGTCTTGGGGACTACGGTGGTTATCCCGGAATGCCTGGCGGTATGGGCATGGGAATGGGCAAGCCGGCTGAGCGAAAAGTTCGCTCTTGTTCGGGTGTCTCTGTACGGTGCGTTTTTGATCTCTACAAGCAGACCAACATGGTCGCTGAGGCGCTGCGATTGGCACCGCAGGATGTGACTCCGCGGCAGATCGACTTCGTCAATCTGGAAATCCAGAGGAAAACTGCAGTCGCAGGAACGGATCCATGGGCCGGTGAATGGGAAACGCTGTCGCTGAAGGACATTGCTGAAATTCTGGAGCAGTCTGCGTACTTTGATCGTGACGTTGTGAATCCATCGGTGGTGCGAAGTGAAATCACGATGCCGCTTCCAAGTCGTGCTGCCGGGAACTGGACGACCGCCAACGCGTCTCACAAGCGGCTTGAGAATTTCACTCTTTCTGAAGAAGAGCAGGATCTGATTGACCAGCATCAGGCAATGTTGCTTGAGGAAGCTAACAAGCTGAAGGCGACGTTGCCGCCTGAACAGGCGAAGAGTGAAGGTTTTCGACGCTATTCATTGGCGTCTCAGGACTTGGGCCAGGCGTTGGGTGGTCAGTCTTCGAGCGTTTCCGACAGCATGTACTCCGCCTACCAGGGTGGTGCTGCTGCCGATGGAGGCTCGGCGTCGGCTGTTGCTCCGGGCACAGCTCCCGGACCAGGCGGTCAAGCGGCCGGACAAGCGGCGCCTCGTTTCAAGAACAAAGAAGACATGGCCAAGTTCCTGAATGCCACACTGGTCGCCAATCGACTGTTGCTTGTGCGATTTATGGACTTCACCTGTGATCGTGGAAATTCGTATCAGTATCGAGTGCGTCTGGAAATGCGAAATCCGAATTTCAACGTGCCGATCGATGAATTGGAACAGCCGGAACTTGCCACTCAACGGACCATCTTCTCTGAGTGGAGTGAAGCTACGGTTCCGGTGTTTGTGCCGGGCGGATATCGATACTACACGCAGAAAGTCGAATCCAAGGCACGTACCGATGAACTTGCCCATCTGAATATGTTTTATCAGGTAGATACGGCCGGGACTCCTGTGATGGCCAATCTCCGAGTTCCTGTGGGCGTACGAATTGGTGGAAAGCAGCCGCTGGAAGTAGTCGACCTTGGGAAGAGCACTTTGGAAATGCAGGATGTCGAATTGAAATCTCAGGACTTTTTGGCCGGTGTTACGGAAGCCCCAAGGATCTCTTCTGGTGATTTTCCAGATCTGAAAGAATTGCTGAAGTCCGTTCAGGGAGGTCGAGCCGTGCCTGACCGAATCACCGTGGTGGATTCGACCGGGGCCATCGTCAATCGCTTTGCAGGTGACAAAGTGACTGGCGCTGAAAAGCCGATTTCCGAATCTGACGATATGGCCAAGGTGAAGTTCGTTTTGAAGCAGTATGAAAACTTCCGTCCACAGTCGGCCGATGCCGATCCTGCAAGTCCGTACGCAGCGGGTGGCGGTGCTGGAGCAGGTGATCCCGCCATGATGATGATGGGGGCCGGTATGGGCGAAGAGTACATGGGCGGTGGTGCGGGGCGGGGCAGTTCACTGGGCAATCGTTCTCGAGGTCGGCGAGGTCGAGCATCGGGATCTGGTCCTTCAGCGGGACCTGCCGCCGGAGCACCCTCGGGATCCTCGGCTGCACCGCCGCGGAATCAGCGAACTCGGTAATCGCTGCTGCTTCTGCCTCTTAAAATCGCTTTCAGGGCCTCATGGATAAATTATCCATGCGGCCCTTTTTTATTATGGCCGCCAGGAAACATGAGTTATTGGCGAAGCCTGCGAAGAATGAGTAATATACAGCCACAGCGTATGCCACCGTTTTTGCCACCTCAATTTTCGCGGAAGAGTGATCTCATGAAGGACAAGAAAAAGAAGAACAAGTCAAAGGACGTTCCTGACGTTGAATCGCAGTCAGTGGAGAGCACTCATACGGTCGCACGCGTGACTGAGATTATTGCCTCGTCCCCCAAAAGCTTTGAAGATGCTGTGACCGCGGGAGTCACCCGCGCTTGTAAGACGCTTCAGAATGTCACCGGAGCCTGGATACAGGATCAGAAGGTTGATATCGAAGACGGCCAGATCACGGCGTATCGCGTCACTCTGAAAGTGACGTTCGTATTGAATGACTGAAGCAAAAGGACTCCGCAGGAGACTTGCGCCAATGCACTCCTGCAGAGTCCCGTTTTTTTTCAGTCGACGAGAACCCAACCGTCGACCTGTGAAGCTTCAGCCACCACAAGTTCGCGTTCGCCGGGCGAGCCGTATTAGCTAGAAAACGCCGGCTGTCTGCTGGCAGTCTTTTCACAGAACGGGCCGCTTCGAAAACTCAGACAGCGTCGCAAATCTGATCCGCACGGATCGCTGTCGGAGCTGATGGCGGCGAGTCACTTTGAAGTGGATCTGTCTCGCGCCAAAGGCAGCAGGGTTTGAGCGATAAGAAACAGCACCAGCGGCGCGATCCACAGGATTCTGCCAACGTGCAGCACCCAGTCGGGCAGATCGGTCAGCTGCGCGATGACGAGGTAACCGACCATGCCAAACATCATGAAGGTCAGCACTCCGCAGCCAATCGCCGTCATCTGACTTTTGAAAACACCTCGCTCTGTTCCGGAGTCGAAATACACATCTACGGTGCGTCTTCGCTTTAACGATTTGTCGACGGCTTCCGCCAGGACCAGTGTTTCGGAGAACGTCTCCATCCACGCAGAACCCTGTTCACGATGACTGCAGAGCCAGACGATTCGCGGCAAAAGCGGAGTCGACTCCGAGACGCGAAGTTCGGTCGGCGATGCACTGCGGCTTTGCACTTTCAGGAAAGACTCCTGCGGTGCCGGCCCGGCGATTGGTTGCAGCAGAAGTGTGGCCGGCGGCTCGGACTGCTCGGCCGATGACTGAGAATTCAGGGTAATCAGCAATGACAGCAGCTGGCCATCCGGGGCCAGCGATTCCAGAGCGGTGACCTGAGAATAATGGCAACCGCTGGCGGCCAGCACATCGAGCCCCTGCAGGATCTTCTGGCGAAAGTTCTTTTTGTCCGAACGGGACGCGAGGACTTCCAGAGAAATTTGCTGAACATCAATCCCGTTGAGGCTCAATTGGGGTTCTTTAAAGTCCAATTGCTGAAGCTGCGCTCGACCTGTGACAGGAATAATGGCATATGGCGACTCATCAAGGATCAGGTGAAGTTCAAAGGAAAAAGCCGGTGAGCAATCGGCAGGGAAAAACAGAACAACATTCTTTCCACCCTGCGTTGCGGCCCGAGCGACTCGGAGGATTTCTTCAAGATCCGCAACCGCCACAATTACGGTCTCCACATCATGGTCCAGAATGGCGTCCTCTGAACTGCCGGCCATCCGTACCGGCAATTGGCGGGAAATGACAGCCTCGGCCAGTGGCCCGGCGATGGCACCAGTGACAAGCTCATGTTCCGGGGAGCCAGAGACTTCCTGCAGAAAGGTTATGGCAGCTGTGCTGGTTCCAATCACACTGAATTTCATACCAGACTCTTTGTGCCGAGTAATTTAAGCGAAACTTTCCATCTATTGGAGAGTTTAGAACGCGCGGCGATTCCGTCGAGCCAGTTGCCGCCCGAATAACCGTCTTCCCATTGTCGGGCTGCGTCCGCAAAGAAAAACAAAGCCTGGATTTTGTTCCATGGCATCATCAACAGGCGTTCCTGTCAGTGCTAAGATTCGCAGCGTCTGTCCGCCAGAGACAGGGACTTTGAGTTTTTCGATGAATGTGTGAAACGGTCTATGAACACTTCTGCGCCTTTAGTCGGGGTTGTGATGGGCAGCCGGTCCGACTGGGAAACCATGTCGGCCGCCGCACAGACCCTGGATCAGTTTGGAGTGCCGTTCGAGTGCAAGGTTGTCTCTGCGCATCGAACGCCGGCGTGGATGTCCGAGTATGCCCTTGCCGCGGAAGAACGCGGCCTGAAAGTCATCATCGCAGGTGCCGGAGGAGCCGCGCACTTGCCCGGGATGATTGCTTCTCAGACAATTCTGCCGGTGCTGGGCGTTCCCGTGCAAAGCAAGGCCCTGAACGGGCTCGACTCCCTGTTGTCGATTGTTCAGATGCCGGGCGGCATTCCCGTGGCCACGCTGGCTATCGGTGTCCCGGGCGCGAAGAATGCTGGTCTGCTTGCCGTACGGATTCTTGCAATCGGCAGTCCCGACCTGAGTGCGAAACTGCATCAGTTTCATCAGCAACAGACAGAAGCCGTGCTGAACGATCGGGACCTGTCGCTGCCTGAATGATTCTGTGGCCTTCTGTCGCCCCATTCTTCGGACTTGCGGATGCAATCGTCACCTGAAGATGGCATTGCAATTATGTTCACGTCGGCCCGTCAACGTCGCCTTTTTTGTATCACTGCAGAACCCGCTGAGAAAATGTTATGACTTCTCGAGTCCTCGGTCCCGGATCAACACTCGGCATGCTCGGAGGTGGCCAGCTTGGTCGTATGTTCGCACTGGCTGCCCGAGAGAAAGGGTACCGTGTCGTTGTGTTTGGTGATCCTGCAGATTCTCCGGCCGGACAGGTCAGCGACCTCAGTATTCCCGCCGCGTTCGATGATCAGGATGCTCTGCTGCAGTTCGCGAGACAGGTCGATGTTGTCAGCTATGAGCAGGAAAACATTCCCGTTCCCACCGTTGATTTTTTACTGCAGCACGTGCCTGTCTATCCGGGCCCCGAGTTGCTTCGTGCGTCTCAGCACCGACTGCTGGAAAAAACCACGCTCAGAAGTATTGGCATTCCGACCGCGGATTTTGCTCGCATTCGTTCGGCCGCTGAACTGCATGATGCGGTGGCCGTGTTTGGTGGCGATGCAATTCTTAAAACAGTGACGCTGGGTTATGACGGTAAGGGACAGGCGCGAGTCCGCTCAACGGACGATCTGGACGCTGTGTGGAAGCGTTTTGCAGTACCCGAAGCGATCCTGGAAAAAATCGTCGACTTTGAATTTGAACTGTCGATCGTTGCATCGCGATTTATGGACGGAACCTGCGCGTTCTATTCGCCCGTTCGAAACGATCATGCCAATCACATTCTTGACCTGTCTGTCAGTCCCGTAGAAGACATCTCTAATTCTCTTCGTGTAGAAGCGGTCGAAATTGCCCGCGCCCTTTTGGAACATTTCCAGGTGGTCGGAGTGCTTTGTGTGGAATTGTTTGTGACGAAATCGGGGTCACTGGTCGTCAACGAGATTGCACCTCGGCCTCATAACAGCGGGCACCTGACAATTGACGCATGCTCCAGCAGCCAGTTTGAACAGCAGTTTCGAGCGATTTGCGGACTGCCATCAGGTGATGTGACCATGCGAGCTCCGGCCGCAATGGCCAATCTGCTCGGCGACCATTTGCTAAACGTGACGGCCGAACAATGGCGATCGGTGTTTGAAATGCCACAGGTGCATGTCCACATGTATGGAAAAGCGGAAGCACGCATTGGTAGAAAAATGGGGCACATTACAGCGATCGCGGGGACGGCCGCGGACAGCGCGCGAATCGCTCTGGCGGCGAGGAGGCTGTTGGGCGGTGGCTGAATGGCAGTTTTTCAGCGATTCAGTCGGAAAGCAATAAGCAGTGTGCTCAGACTGGTAATCCAGCCAGCGGTAAACAATCATACCGCGTTAGCAGGAGAACCGGTTTGACCGCACGAAACTTGTGATTTGTTGCGTTCAAGACGTTCTGAATGTGGACGTGAATGGTGGAACCTGTCATGTTTACCAGTTTCTCTTGTTTTGGATTCAGGAGTTCCGGGTCTTTAGACATGTCCGGTGGGCTAAGGTCGGCCCTTTGTGTTTCCTGCCTCCCGACCAGTACGCAGTGCTCAAGGGTTGGTTTTGGATTCTTGAAAATCGAACGAGACATTGACGTCTCCCTGTCTTGGTGAACCTATGCCTGTTGTTGCCCGCAGCCTACAGATTCTCAGCGGCGTTTTTTCGGCCAGCGTAATTCCCAGCGCATTGGCAGCAGCCAGCCTTTGGATTGTCAGCAGTTTGGCTATTGCTCAGGAGCCCGCAACTCCGGAACCCGCGGTGCCTGCCGAGCCTGTTCCAGCGTCGGAGCCTACCCCTCAGGAACCCGCACCACCGGCAACTGCGCCTGCAGACGCGGGCTGTCTCAATGAGATCCTTGCTCAACAGAAGCTCACACGCACCATTCGAGAAATTCGCAACCCGCTGCCACGCCCCGAAAAAGTGGATAAGCGAGGCTATCTTCAATTTCTCGCGGCGGGATTCAGCAGCCCGGCAGAAACGAAGGTTGTTCAGGATTATTTGGATTCATCAATTCTGCAGGCCTCCGATCCCATGTATGCGGAGAGCACTCGAAACATGCAGAACCTGATCGAGGACGTGAAAGACGATGTGGCTCGGGCTGGCTCCGGCATCGGGAATGCGACCAACCAGGCGGCCGCTAGGAAAAAGTACTGCAGTGAAGTTCTCAAGACAGCCAGGAAACTGCTGGACAATAATCTCGACTCTCGGATGGCTGCGGTCAGAATCATGCATTACTTGTACGAAGTAATGCCCGTTCAGAATGGAGCAAAGGCTCGGCTTCATTCTGAAGCGTTGACGGCTCTGCTGGCAGTGTTGAATGATCCCGCGCAGCCGGATTCAG
>QWOO01000081.1 GCA_003669615.1 Planctomycetota bacterium | reverse complement strand
GTTTCTCGGGCGACGGCGGACCGGCCATGAAAGCTCAGCTCAGTCAGCCTCATTCGATTGCCCTCGATCACGACGATCGTCTTTACATCTGCGACATCAAAAATCATCGGATTCGAGTCGTGGATCCTGCGACGGGGATCATCAGCACCTTTGCGGGAACAGGCGGCACGGCAAAAACGCCGGACGGATCATCCTTCGATAACACACCTCTGAATGGACCGCGAGCTCTGGATTTCGATGGAAAGGGCTCCCTGTTTCTGGCTCTGCGAGAAGGGAACGCGATCTATCGCATGGACCTTAAGACACGCAGCTATCACCATCTGGCCGGCACCGGAAAAAGCGGATACTCGGGCGACGGAGGTCCAGGAAAAAATGCGCAGCTGGCAGGTCCTAAAGGAGTCAGTCTGGCACCGTCCGGCGATCTGTATTTCGCTGACACCGAAAGCCACACGATCCGCGTTCTGCGAGCCGCAACGGGGATTGTTGAGACTGTGATGGGCGACGGGATTGAAGGCGACGGACCGGATGGCGATCCGTTGCATTGCCGCCTGAACCGACCGCACGGCGTTTTTGTTTCAGCGGATGGCTGGTTGTATGTTGGTGACAGCAGCAATCATCGCGTCCGGCGAATGAAGCTCAGCAACTGAAAGACCTGATGTCAGGCCCAGCTGAAATTTGAAATTTGAAATTTGAAAACCAAGAACCAAGAACCAAGAACCAAGAACCAAGAACCAATTTTACGGCAACAGTCCGCGTTCTCGCATTTCCTGAATGTTATCCGGGGCGCTGGACATGACTTTTTCTGACGCGTAGCGGAACACGGCGAATCCCGCCATGGCTGCAGGTGCCGAAAGGACAGCGACGCCGTTCTCCTCTTCCGCATCCAGCTGTTGATTCAGCTTTGCAACGGCTTCTTCAACGGTATCGGTGACAATCCGTTCGGGTCCGGATTCATTGGCCAGCTTGAGATTGGAAAATGCGGCCGTGCGGGACATTAAAAAATTCACCAGCCCCGCCTCTTCGTGTTCTTCGAAGAAATTACGCAGCTCGGGATGCATCGTATCGGGCGTAATTATGCGAGCTCGACTGATCGTCACTTTTCCACGTCGAATCTTCACCAGGCGATCTTTGTCGGCCGAAGTCGTGACCAGAAAGTAGGGTAGTTCTGAATCACCAAACGTGAACAGGCCGTACTCCGCAGTCCGCTCGATGCGCACGGAACTCCAGGCGGATTTGAACCGCTGAAACTGTTCAAAATCTTCGAACAACGACATCGCCTGAATCTTTCTGGCTTGCGAACCTGTACGGGGAATCAGGAATGTTCTCTTCAAACGGCGCAAAGTCAAACCTTCTCCGGCAGATAGCGCTCGCGAGACTCACATTTTTGCCCGGGCCACTTGGCGAGCCACCGCCCTCTTGTCACCCTCCCTGCACCCACGATTCCTTGCATTCTTTTTTTCGGGGACCGGACAACGCATGAAAATCATGACTCACACGCTTCTGACGCTGAGCTTTTTGACGGGCATCATCTGTGCCCAATGTGCAGCGGGTCAGGACGACCGGATGGGTGAAAGCTACATTCGCCTGCACTACTCCAAACACGAGTACATGGTGCCGATGCGGGATGGGGTAAAACTGATGACCTCGGTCTTCGTGCCGAAGGATACCACAAAAACGTATCCCATCCTGATGAAACGTACGCCGTACAACGTCTCGCCGTACGGAGATGATAAGTACCCGGCACGGCTGGGCCCCAGCGAACATTTCGTCAAGGCTGGCTACATCTTCGTCAACCAGGATGTGCGAGGTCGCTTTGCATCGGAAGGCGAATTCATCCAGGTGACGCCGCACAATCCCAACAAGACAAAGCCAACTGACGTGGACGAAAGCTCGGACACGTATGACACCATCGAGTGGCTTTTGAAAAACGTGCCACAACACAACGGGCGAGTCGGAATGTATGGAATTTCTTATCCCGGCTTCTACGCAGCAGCCGGAATGATTGACGCTCATCCAGCTCTAAAGGCCGTGTCACCGCAGGCACCGGTTGGCGACTGGTATTTCGACGACTTCCTGCATCACGGTTCCTTCTTTCTGGCTCACGCCTTCAAATGGCTATCCGGAAATGCAACGGAACGTCAGACGCCCACGACCGAACCGGCAATTCCTTACGTGTATCCGATGTCCGATGGTTACAAAATGTTTCTGGAGGCCGGGTCCGTCGAAAATATCGACAAGCTGTATTTGAAAGGTAACATTCCTTTCTGGACCGACATGATGCAGCATCCGAACCGGGATGAGTTCTGGCAGAAGCGAGCCCTCATGCCTCATCTTAAAAACGTAGCACCCGCGGTCATGACTGTGACCGGGTGGTACGACGCGGAAGATCTTTACGGATCCTTCAAAACCTATCAGGCGATCGAACAGCAGAATCTGAACGTCAACAGCGTGCTGGTGGTGGGACCATGGCATCATGGTGGCTGGTCGTCCGTGGATGGCGACAAACTTGGGAATGTCACGTTTGGTTCCAAAACGAGCGCCTTTTATCGAGCCGAGATTGAATTGCCATTCTTCGAAAAGTATCTCAAGGATCAAGCATTCCCGGCTCCCGCGGAAGCCACCGTTTTCGAAACAGGCTCCAATGCCTGGCGAACGTTTGACCATTGGCCTCCAGAAAATCTGGAGGCCAAATCGCTCTATGTGCATGAGTCCGGGCGCCTGACATTCAACGCACCAGCAGCGACGGCTGCAGAGGCAGGCACGGGCAGTGGCTTTGATGAATTTGTCAGTGATCCTGCCAAACCGGTTCCTTCTTCAGAAACGATCACTCCGCGGATGACCATTGAATACATGGTTGATGATCAGCGGTTTGCTTCACGTCGGCCGGACGTGCTGACGTGGCAGACCGACGTCTTTACAGAAGACACGGTGATCGCTGGCCCACTGATGGCCAATCTCTGGGTCTCCACGACCGAGACGGATGCGGACTGGATTGTGAAACTGATCGACGTTCGCCCCGACGGGCCGGAGACAACTCCTTTGGCCGGGTACCAGATGCTGCTTCGCAGTGAAGTGATTCGCGGTCGGTATCGGAACGATTATGCAAAGCCCGAGCCCTTCGTTCCCAACCAGCCGACTTTGGTGAAGCTGGAACTTCTGGATGTCCTGCATCGTTTTCAGAAGGGCCATCGCCTGATGGTACAGATCCAGAGCACCTGGTTTCCGCTGGTGGATCGTAACCCGCAGACGTTTGTTCCGAACATCTATTTTGCAAAGCCGGACGACTTTCAAAAGGCGACCCACCGTGTATTCCGCTCGGCCGACCATCCAACGCATTTCAGCATCGGGGTTCTTCCGGCAACATCAACGCTGGCTCCGTGATGTGGGGTCCAAATCCTGAATCCTCTACGCTTAACTCGATTCCAACGGCGAGGCTGCTCCCTGCGCAGCCTCCTCTTTGAGTCGGGTTAAACGGAGGCAATGCACAGCGTGCAGCGCAGCCAAGGTGCTCATTGTCAGATCGACTGCACATCCAGTGGAACTTCGTGACGCGAGTCGTGTGGACCGGTGTCTTCCGACACGGTGAGAAGATCGACGCTTGTGATCAGTGGCAAGCCAGGTGATGAACGTGACTCCAGCACAGGCTCGTGCAATTCTGGCTTCTTTTTCTCCGGCGAGCGAATCGGCAGACGCACAATAAACAGGCTGCCTTTTCCAAACTCACTGCGAAGCGAAACGTCTCCGCCCAGAAGGCGAGCCAGCTCACGCACGATCGACAGGCCCAGACCGGTTCCTTCGTATTCTCGCTTAACATGATCCCGGCCGCCCGGGACAGTGGAACCCTGGCGGAATTTTTCGAAAATATGCTCCTGCTCCTGAAGCGGGATTCCGATCCCCGTGTCCTCAACACTGAACTCCAGAAAATCGGCATCAATCTGACGAGAAGTGAGACGAACGCGGCCGCCTTCCGGCGTGAACTTGATCGCGTTCGACAGCAGATTCGTCAGGATCTGGCAGATCTTGCTGCGGTCCTGATGCATCATCGGAAGAGGCTGCGCGAGCGGCTCGATGCGCAGATCAATATTCTTCCGATCTGCCAGCGGCATGATTTGTTGTACCTGCATCTCCAGAACGTCTGCAAGATGAACGAAACCAGGATTCAGATCCATCTTGCCGCTTTCAATTTTGGCAAGATCCAGCAGGTCATTAATCTGAACCATCAGCGACTGACCGGATGTCTGAATGTTGTGCACATAACGTTTCTGGCGGTCGTCCAGATTCACGGCGCCCTGCAGAATATCGCTGAACCCAAGAATGCTGTTCAGTGGCGTACGCAGCTCGTGGCTGATCGTGGCCAGGAAATCGTCTTTCAGCTTATTGTTATTGAACAGCTCCATATTCGCCTGAGCCAGCTGATCAATCTTTCCATCAAGACTGTCGTTCAACGAACGCAGTTCATCGTTTACGGTCATCATGTGCCGCAGCATCCGATTGAACGCATGACTCAGCTCTTCAAACTCATCGCCCGTGCTGATGTCGGCTCTTAGATTCAAATTGCCTCTCGCGATTTCGTCACTCACATCTTTCAAGTGCTGGACCGGCTTCACGATGATGTATCGCACGATCGCATAGGCCGCCAGCATGGCTAAAAACGATGTGACGATACCCGTAGCCAACAGAATGGCTCGATTACGACTGAGCTGCGCGTCGACAGACTCCAGTGAGATCTGGATCCTTGCAATACTGAGCAGCGGCGGCAGTGGACGAAGAGGAACCTCGCCTTCGCCGGCAGTCTCCGGGACTTTCAGCGTCGAAGTATCCACGGGGACTGACGGAATCTCCAGATTAGCCAGTCCAAATGCGATGGCTCCATCCTTCTGATGACATTTTCGACAACCGTCTTCGTTTCGGATAGCCGCAAAGAATATCAGCTCTCGGGGACGATCGCCCTCCGCGGCCTTGATGAGTGAATACTCTTCCTCCGGAGATTCTTCGTCAAGAAATCTTCGTCGTGCTTCAAAACCGTCTTCACTCTCCGGGAACTCGTTCGTCGCAGAAGTCAGACTCCAAACGGCGCGTTCCGGCGTATCAGGCAACTCATCAAGTACTCGGTTGAACAGAATCAAATTCCGAGGCAGCGATGGCTCTGCGGAAGCGGAAACCTCGCCTTCTTCAGGTTCAACTGGAGAAGGCGTTGAAGTATCGCCCTCAACATTGTTCGGCGGTGAGCCATTTGCGGCGTCGGCTGTTTGATTCTGTCCTTCACCAGCCGGAATCAACAATGCATAGTGACGCAGCTGCAACAGCCGAGGAACGAGCATGCGGGCGGCAAGCAGTTGCTGATACTCCACCAGTCGTCGCGTGCGTGACGCATAAAGCCAGAAGCTGGCGGTGATCAGAAACAAAAGCGCGAACCCGAACAGAAAGCGACACTTTCTCTCCAGACTGCTTTCGCCGATCAGCTTCTTAAGTGCTCGATACGAAATCACGAACTCATTCCCTGAGGATCGATGATGAACCGCGCAGGGATTCTCTCAGAATACCGGCAGAGATCAAACAGATCTTCATTTCCGCTCGGCATGCGGCCAAATGCTGCAGTTTGCTCAATGCGATACGACCGGCATCCAGACGTTCAACGAGATACTCTTTTAGGTGTCGCAGACGCCCCGTATTTCTTCGGCGTTAGTTCAAAACAGGCGAAAAGCGAACGTCTGGAAGGCAAACAACGCGAGTCGTATAGCCGGTGTCATGCAGTTCGATAACGCGATAGCCGGGCGGAGAGGCAACGAACGTGGGCGCATTTCCGACGGGACTGAACTGAATTCCAGTGGAAGGTGTTGTCATGATTTCCGCATGTCCCAACATCGTTCGAAATTCATGATGAACGTGCCCGCAACAAACCAGCCGCACTCTGGGTTCTTCCGCAAACCAGCTCTGCAACAATTCCTTTCCTGTCAGTCCGATGGCATCTATCCACGGGCTGCCCAGATCGACTGGAGGATGATGAAAAAAGAGCCCGACCATTTGTGCATCACTGTCGGCCAGTTGCCTGCGAGCCCAGTCCACCTGGCTGGCGTCAATTAGTCCCGAAACCGCGCCGGGCAGATGAGTATCCAAACCCAGACACAACCACGGGCCGGCTTGAAATGAAAAATTCACTCGATCATCGCCCTCACCAGCAATTCTGTCACCAAACACAGATCGCAGCACAGCACGATCGTCGTGATTGCCAGGCACCTGAAACAGGCGATCGATCCACGGGTTCAAAACCGAACGCACGGCCGAATAACTTTCCGGAAGCTCATCATGCGTATGATCACCCGTAACGACGACGTAATCGAAGGTCTCGCCGCTGCTTCGGATAAACTCCACCACGTCGTTCAGCAATTCAAACGTCGGAATGCCTTTGAGCCTCGTGGCCGGATCCTTAAAAACATGCAGGTCAGTCAGTTGCAGGATGCGAGTTGTGGTCATGAATGATCGCCAGTGTGAATGATCGCGTAGTTACATGTTTAGCCGTTGAACATGCGCCGGGCGAGCGCGCACCCGAAGCAGAGTACAGAATGATCCAGCCTGGAGCGAGCACAGAACGGACTGTTGGGATTTGGCGTGAAACGAAGTTAGACTGCCTACGAACATACTGCAGTCATAGTTCAGAACCGGAAGGGAAATACTTCATGAGGATTTTCGATGTCAATCGCC
>QWOO01000200.1 GCA_003669615.1 Planctomycetota bacterium | reverse complement strand
GACGCCTGAAGATCCAGAACAAACTGACTTGCGACACTGCGACGTGGTTCTGTCCCGTTCGCCTGCGTCTCACGCAAAGCACGACGCGCTTCGATCGCTTCCTGTTCCAGTTCATTGCGTCTCTCCTTAAGGTCCGTAAGCTCCTGTTTGGTCAGCGGCTTGTCAGACGGATTAGGATCGTCGATTGGCAAAATGATCAGATTGCTGGGCTGTCGATTTCGCTGACTGCGGACCCCGCCGTAAAAAGTCTCGGTGCTCTGAAAGATACCCGCGATGGCGTAATAGTCGGACTGAGGAATGGGATCGAATTTGTGATCATGGCAACGCGCACACGCCACTGAAACTCCCATCACAACCCGCGTCGTGACGTCAATCTGCTCGTCAATCAGATCCGCCTGAAACTGTCGAGGATTCTGTTCGATCAGAGCCTTCGGACCGAGCGCAAGAAAGCCGGTGGCGATCAAATGTTCGGCCCATGCTTCGTCAGTCTTCGCGGGCAGAAGGTCTCCGGCAACCTGTTCTCGCACAAACTGATCGTAGGGTTTGTCGTTGTTGAAGGCGTCGATCACATAGTCCCGATATCGCCAGGCATGCGGAAAGGAAACATCAACCTCTTTGCCCGTTGATTCTGCAAAGCGAGCGACGTCCAGCCAGTGGCGAGCCCAGCGCTCTCCAAATTGCGGAGTGTCCAGAAGGCGATCTACTTCCGACGAGACAGCCGTTTCAGGATTCAGCTTCCACGCGTCATGAAACTGCTTCATTGTTTCCGGCGCCGGTGGCAGCCCTGTGATATCCAGATACAGTCGGCGGAGAAAAGTGAATGCGTCTGCATCGGCAGCTGGCGTCAGTTGATGAGCGGCGTACTGCCGTTCAACGAAGTGGTCAATGTTCGAAGACGCCCATTCCGTCGTGGAAGGAATCGCCGGTTTGACTGGCGGCTTAAACGACCAGAACTGCCGCCCTTTTTCTATGTCTGCTTCGGTCACGCGGCCGTGCACCACGGTTGTCGTCGAGACACGCGGGTCCGGAGCTCCCATTTCAATCCACGTTCGAAAGTCGGCAATTATCTCGGGCGGTAGTTTCGTCTGTGGGGGCATACTGAAGTCGCGATAATTGATCGCGTTCCAGAGCAGACTTTCTTCGAGGTCGCCCGGAACAATTGCTGGCCCGGATTCACCGCCAGCCAGAAGTGCATCGCGACTTTCCACGGACAAACCGCCGCGGCTTCCCTGTCCCTCCGACGAATGGCATCGATAACACCGTTCAATCAGTACAGGGCGAATCTTTGCTTCAAAAAACTTAATACCCTCGGCGGTCGGCTCCGGAATTTTTTCGTCGGCCCGACACACTTCCGTCATGTTCAGTGCCAACACCGCGATGATAGCGGTGGCCCAGTGTTGGTTTCTGGCCCATATCTGTTGCATGGAAAGGACTCGCATGGTTGAAGGGTTCGCCGCTGCACCTGCAGCCGGTTGATTTATTGAGTCGGAATTGGCTGGCGGAGTTCTGCGATCAGATGAGACTCGCCAGCGGCCCGTTTTTCTTCAAGGAAAGCAGGGAATTGCAACCGAGAGTTTTCGTTCTGAGACTATGAAATCCTGACGCAACTTTTGGCGTAGCCGGATTCGTGAGAGTTCGGACGCGGTTCTGAACTCTCACGAGTCCAGCTACGATTTCGTTAGGGGTTCCTATGAATCGCCTGAATCAACCGCCCGTGGAACGTGGCGTGACTGTGATACCGTTCATGTCAATCTCCGAAACTCGCTTCGATACAGTGCGTTCGGTGACTACTCCTCCGGTGGACGCTTTGGCTTAACACCTGACCCATCTTTGTCCCCTTCGTCGCCTCGCTTTTGCCCTGCTCGTTCGCCCATGCGAGCCATTGCCTTTTCCATCTCCGATTTATCTATGGCACCGTCACCATTACTGTCGACGCGGGCGACATTCTCTCTCATGCGTTCCGGAATCTCGTCTCCACTAAGTTTTCCGTCTTTGTCCGCATCGCGTTGATCAAACATCCGGGCCATCATTTCTTTGCCCATGCCCTGGCCTGCGCCCGGCGGTCCTCCAGGGAACCCGCCCTCCCGAGCCATCGCAGCAAAGTCCGGTCGAAGCTCTTCAGCACTTAGAACACCGTCACCATCCTTGTCCAGTTTCGCAAGAGCTTTGGAAGCATTTTCTATTTCGGTTGCTGAAAGTGAACCGTCCTTATCCGCATCCAGTGCCATCATCAGGGGCAATCGCTGAGCCATCGCGCCAGCCATCTCGGGTCGACCTTCACCCTGCTGACCTCGCAATGCCGGAAACCGCCCCCCTGACCCCTTTGCCTTTGGGGGATCTTCCGCAAAAGCAGAGGCCGTCAGGAACGTCACGGACAACGCAAACACACAGCTACTCAGATTTTTCATCACCCTGCTCCTTGTCATAAAATGAATCTGTTAAAACACTTACAACTTTTTTCGTAACATTAACCCACCGAGAAAAAGATGTCGCTGATTTGAGTACCGTCACGGCGTTCGAGTTATCCACCATCGTTTTCTGAAAATTGTATCCGACTACCAGAATCCGCGAATACGCACACTCCGAAAAATCGTTTACCAGCGATATGACTTAGAACCCCTGACAAAACTATCGCGAGTAGCCGGATTCGTGAGAATCCGGAAGGGTTCCTGAAGTCTCAAGAGTTCAGCTACGTTTTTGTCAGGCATTCGTCGAGTTCGGTTTGCGGTATGGCTCTTGTCATCACAATAGCCGTACTGCCTGACTCGGCCGAATCTGATGACTCTGAAATGCAATGTGGATTAGTCGGACTTAGCTATGAACGAGAACCCTGATGACGAACGCCGTATGCTCATGGAGGGCGGTCAGACATTTTTCGCTTCACTGTTCTCCAACTATGGGGCTCGTCTCGAGAGAATCATCAACTTCCGGCTGGACCCGCGAATTCGCGGTCGCATTGATGCGGCCGATGTTCTTCAGGAAGCGTATCTGGAAGCTTCAACGCGACTTCCTTCTTTTCTCGATTCTGCCAACGTGTCCTTTTTTGTCTGGCTTCGTCAACAGACCCTGCAAACGCTGGTCGATGTTCACCGCCGCCAGTTTCGACAGAAGCGGGATGTCAATCGTGAAATTCACTTCGCATCGACCGGACCGTCTGATGGTACAAGTGTTTCAATCGCGCAGTTTCTGATCGGCCAGTTAACGTCGCCCAGTGAGGTTGCGGTCAAAGCTGAGGAGATACAGTGGCTGCAGGAAGCATTGAATTCAATGAACGAGGTGGATCGGGAAGTTCTGGCTCTTCGACATTTTGAACAACTGAGCAACACTCAGGTGGCGGAAGTTCTTGGGCTCACTCCGACCGCAGCCAGCAATCGATATCTTCGTGCTGCAGCAAGGCTGGGCGAAATCCTGCAGCGTCTGAATACCAGCACCGGTTCTCGCGAAAGCTGAAGGATGAACCATGTCGAGTGTTGTGTCGGCACACTGTATTAAAGGGTCCTGCCATGGAATTTGTTGATGATCGACATCCGGTCGATTGCCTGGCGGAAGAGTTTGCTGAGCGAATTCGAGCGGGAGAGAATCCCCTGATCGAAGATTTCTGCCGCACGCACCCGGAGCACGCGGACATGATTCGTTCGATCTTTCCATCGATTCAAGTGGTGGAGCGTGCGAGCCAGCGCGAGGATCAGCATCGAAGGTCCGATTCCAGCATTGCAACTCCGGGTGCGATGCCCGCGATGCCTCGGACACTCGGCGACTTTCAGCTGATTCGGGAAATCGGACGCGGCGGCATGGGCGTTGTCTATGAGGCCGAGCAAAAATCGCTCAAGCGACATGTCGCACTGAAGGTGATCAGCTTTTTGATGGCCGGGTCAGAAAAACAACTGAAGCGATTCCAACGGGAAGCGGAATCGGCCGCTGGCCTTCACCATAGCAACATCGTTCCGGTATACGGTATTGGCGAAGATCACGGCCTTCAGTACTACGCCATGCAACTGATTGATGGAGTGACTCTTGCGCAGATCGTCCACCAGCTAAGGAGCGTTTCATCCGCAGACATTGCGGCAGCAGACCACACCGTTGCCTCACACACCACCGCGGCAAAGGATCACTCATCCGGCGCTCATTCAACCGTTGTCCTGACGAGGCGGCGTCCGTTTGGCACTTTGGAAGCCGTGCAGCGACTGTTTGGAACATTGACGTCGACAGGCCTGACGACTCAACATGGTTCCGACGTGTCGCTGAATCCATCGGAGACACCTGATCCGGATGGATTCGCGTCGTCCCGCTCGATGGATGACAGGGCGGAAGAACTGCAAGCTCCGGAGGACGTCTGTCTGAATCCGTCTTACATTCTCAACATCGCCCGCATAATCGCAAACGTCGCGAACGCGCTGGATTACGCGCATCGGCAGGGGATTTTGCATCGCGACATTAAGCCGTCCAATCTGCTTCTGGACTGCAACGGGACCATTTGGGTCGCCGATTTCGGCCTGGCTCGACAGGCGGACCTCGCCTCTGTAACTCAGACCGGAGAAATTGTCGGCACACTCCGCTACATGGCACCCGAACAACTTCGAGGGGAAGCGGATGTGCGAACGGACATCTATGCACTCGGGCTTACCCTGTATGAATTGCTGATGCTGAAGCCGGCGGTTCATGCTCCGCAGTTGCTCAGCAGCCAGCAGCGCTCGGTGATCCCACGACTGCGGACAGCTCGGCCTGAGATTCCTGCTGACCTGGAAACGATTACACTCAAGGCTTGCATGGCGGAACCAGGGCGGCGATATCAAAGTGCCCGGGAGTTCGAAGCCGATCTTGTTCGATTTCTGGAAGACCGTCCGATTCTGGCACGACGCGTCACACCGCTTGAACGACTCTGGCGTTGGGCAAAACGCAATCCGATGATCGCGTCCCTCTCGACCGCGATGGTGCTTCTGCTCGCGTTGATTGCCATCATCCTTGGAATTGCCAACCATCGCATTCAAAAGGTCCTGAATGCGAGGAACATGCAGTACGCGCGAGCAGAAGAGAATCTTCGCGCAAGAACAACGGCCCTCGAAAATGTCGAAAAAGAACGATCGCGGGCGGAAACAAACCTGGAACTCGCAATCTCTGCATTCGAAGAAGTTATCAACAACATTGCAGCTCGCGGAAGATCGCAATCCCTGCTGCAGGAACTCAGTGACGAAGATCTGGTGTCTGACAACGACGCCATATTGAGCAGTGCCGATATCACTCTGCTGGAAACGCTGCTGGTGTTTTTTGACCGGCTCGCTGCGGAGAATTCAAAGGATCTGAGCAGCGAGTCGGCGGCCGCTCGTCGACGCGTGGGTGATATTCAGCAGCAACTGGGACGCCTGGAGAATGCTCAGCAGTCGTATCAGACGGCTCTTGAGGCCTACCGAACGATGGCCGCCAGAAAGCCCGACGATCCCGAACTGATCCTTGCTCAGGTCGAATTATTGCACCAGATGATGATGACATCCGCGAAGCGACGAGACGTCCCTGCGGCGCTGCAGAAGCTGGAAGAGCTGAGGTCTATCCTGGCAGCATCGCCCGCGGTAAATACGTCAGCCAGCGGTCGATTTGCACTGGCGTCGGCGATAAACAGTTTGGTTTCGCTCAGTCTTCGAGCGGCCGCTGAACCACGTTCGCCTGCACGGTTTCCGATGTTGAACCGACTGCTGCCTGCCGACGACTCGCCGTCCCCGACGAATTCGCGGCTGAAACGCGAAGCAGAAGCCAACGCTGAAGCGTTGGAAATTTTGCAGACACTGACAGCGGACGATGCATCGAGTGTGGCGTACCGTGTTGCTCTTGCTCAGGCCACGAAAGACAAAGCACGGATCGCTCAGCACTTGCGTGACTGGCCTCAGGTTGACGAAGCGATGGCTGCGGCCATTCAGATTTTGGAAACTCTACAGAAAGAGTACCCAGCGTCCGATCGATTCCGGTATGAACTGGCGGACACATTAAGCTCCATGCCGGTCTCCCGTCCCGCGGATATGCAGCGACTGCTGAGAGCTCAGCAGCTTTGTCGGGAACTTATGGAAGAACACCCGTCTGTTCCTGAATATCGAAGTCTGTATGCGTCAACGCTGGCACGCATGGCCGGAATGCTGATGGCCCAGGGAAAAACGGAACGGGCCGAAGCGACACTGGAGGAGACCCTGAAGTCTTATGAGCAGCTGGCCGGACAGTTTCCGGATGTGCTCATGTATCATCTGGCCCTCGCACGCACTCAGCAGCAACTGGCGCAGATCTATGCCGACAGCCAGCGCACAGAACAGGCAAAAGTCACGCTCGATGCGGCGATTGGTCGTCTGGAAAACCTTTCGATCCCCGGCCGAATTCGCAACCCTATCGCCATGCTGACCAATCGTCTCCGCGAAAGCCGCAAGAATCTTGGCCCCTGACACAGGCGTCCGCACAGCTCGCCAGCGCGCATGTACACGGCAGACTGACGCTGGATCGCGTGCTGGATTAAGAGCGATGAATACTCGCGAAACCCCTGGGGGCTCTGGTATCATAAATGTTTTGAGGCCGTTGAAAAAAGTGTCTGGAACTTTGGAGGCGGCCAAAAACACTCCGAATTGCGCCCCGTCGGAGAGTTCGAGACACCTTTTTCAACACGCTGCCATGGGCCTCCGTCAACTTTAAAGAGTAGACGACTGCTCGATCGCAATTCCCGGATCATGAGACGGTGGCG
>QWOO01000211.1 GCA_003669615.1 Planctomycetota bacterium | reverse complement strand
TTCCTGGTGCAGCGGGTTTCGTGAGTACTTCGCAGTGAAGGCACTCCCAAATCCGTATGTCCTGGAACTACTCAAGCAGGAAAGTCTTGGAGCAGACTGCTCAAGCCTGGCTGAACTTGTGCTGTCAGAAAAGGTTGGGTTTCGGGGCGAGGACATTATGTTCACGTCCAACAACACTCAGGCGCACGAGTATCGCAAAGCGGCCGAGATGGGTGCGATCATCAACCTGGACGATCTCAGTCACATCGACTACCTGAAGGAACACGTCGGTCTGCCCGAGCTGCTTTGTTTCCGCTACAACCCAGGCACATCGCGCGAAGGCAACGTGATCATTGGCAAGCCGGAAGAAGCCAAGTACGGCTTTACTGAATCACAGCTGTTTGAAGGATACGCGATCCTGCGAGACGCCGGCGTGAAACGTTTCGGTCTGCACACGATGGTTGCTTCCAACGAGTTGAACGGCGATTTTTTCGTCGAGACAGCTCGGATGGTGTTCGATCTGGCGGTGAGAATTCACAAGCAGCTTGGCATCAAAATGGAATTCGTGAACCTGGGCGGCGGAATTGGAATTCCGTACCGTCCGAACCAAAAGGCCGTCGATCTGCAGTCTGTAGGCCAGGGCGTAAAAAACGTTTATGACTCGATGATCGCGGGAACTCCGTTGGATCCGTTGAAGGTCATGATGGAAAACGGCCGCATGATCACCGGCCCGCATGGTTACCTCGTCACCACGGCAATTCATCACAAGCACATCTATCGTGACTACGTCGGTGTGGATGCCTGCATGTCTAACCTGATGCGTCCCGGAATGTACGGCGCGTATCATCACATTACGGTACTGGGCAAAGAGAACGCTCCGCACGATCGCATTGTGGACGTGGTCGGTTCGCTTTGTGAAAACAACGATAAATTTGCCATTCATCGCGAACTGCCAGCGGTAGAACGAGGCGACTTGCTCGTGATTCACGATGCCGGCGCGCACGGCCATGCGATGGGATTCCAGTACAACGGCAAGCTCCGCTGTGCGGAATTGCTGATGAAGCCGGACGGTTCAGTGAAGATGGTTCGCCGCGCAGAAACTCACGACGACTACTTTGCGACGCTCGACTTCAGCGGGCTCGCAGCGGCAAAATGATCGCACTGGCGAGTTTGAAAAAAACATTGGACGCAAAAGCCGCACGTTCACAACGTGCGGCTTTCTTTTTTCTTCTGCCGCCCTAATGCGGGCCGCCGCAAGCCCAATCAGCCTGCGATGCGATCGCGGTGCTGACGAGGCATGATGACAGGAAATAACTTCCGCAGTGCGGAATATTTTTCCTGCCGGTCTCGGGCCTGTCGGAGGTTTGCGTCTGCATATTTAAAGCTGGAATCGCAAAACTCAACTTTGACCGCGGAAATCAGGGCCTGCCGGACCCATGAGTAGAAATGCCCACGGTCGGTCGCGGCTTTGCGGCATACAAACTGCGACAGGCAAGTTTCTGGACCGCGCAGGAGGCGCCGTTCACCCGGTTCTATTTTCTTCGCTGGCTTTTGCATGGATGCATAACGCGAATGGCGATGATTCTTCCCTTCACGACTTCACTGCCGCCAGAGTCTCCGTACGCTGCTCTGGAAACGCTTCCCCGCCAGGAAACGAAAACAGAAGAAAGCGATACTCGAGATACGATTCGTGATCGCAAAGAGCTCGACGGTTCGCCGGACGATGATGATTTTGCCACGATGATGGGCCTGTTGCTCGCGGGATCTCAAGCCCGCGCCGCGACGCTTGAGAGTGAGAAACCGCAGGAATCCGCGACTGCCGTGGACGGTGCTGCAACCTTAGTCGCAGCCGAGTCTGTTGCTTCCTCCACTGAGCATGATTCAAGTGGCGGAACGGAACATCTCACGCAGACAATCGCTCAGGAAGCATCGCTGAACAGCACTGAAGAAAATGCTCAGGCTCTGGCCAGTGAAGAGGCCGCAGCGAGGCTCATGAAACAAACTCAGCTAGTAGCCGCTGGCCAGACGGCAATGACCAATTCGACGGCGACAGTTACTACTTCAGAAAGCACTCAGGCAAACAGCCCGCTCCGGGCCATTGAAGAACTGGCCAAACCGGTCACCCGCTCGAAAGCACATGAAACATCGAGCATTTTAGCAGAGGGTGAAGGCAGCCAATCAACCGCATTCATCGCACTTCAAAAAACATCCGAACTTCAGCCAACTGAACTGCAGAATGCGGTTGCCGCCGATCCGTTCGAGCCTGCCGTCGCCGCAGACAACTTTCCCGCAGAGACAACATTTGCTTCCGTCAGTGAACAGCTGCAGTCGCCTGCTATAGAATCAGGACTGCTGGTACAGGACCGACTAAGAGAAGCAAAATCTGTGCGCAACGAGCCGTCGTCATCGGGCTCGTCAGTGAAATCCGTTTCTGCCGCAAGCGATACCGTCAGCACGCAAGCCGTGGCATCCAGCAGTCTACCTGCAACAGAGAGCGGCAGCGTTATTTTGCCTCCGGCTGGAACTGTCGCAGGAGCCTTCACAGCAGAACCAGCACTCAGCGTTTTTTCAACAACCAGTACCAACGCTCCGGCAGACACGGCATTAAAAATCGAACGAGCGATGAAGAGCGCCGAGATTTCTGTTGAAACAGTGACGGCAGATTCGATTCAGGATTCGCTCAAGCAATTCTGGAATGATCATGCTGCTGGTGGAAATAGTCACGAGCGATCGTCATCGAACCCCGCCGAGTCTGAGCTGACGGCTATTGGCGGCACACCAACTAACTCGGACGCCGCAAGGACAGCCGCTGCAGGTGCCACCGGAGCAACTACTGCGTTAAGTTCTTCTGAATTTACTTCGACCACGACGAACGAACTTCGCCAGCCGCTAAGCAGCCAGGTTTCGCAGGCGGTGCTGGAGCATTTCGAGAACCAGTCGGCACAGAAACCAGACGCCCTGACAGTGCGTCTGGATCCGCCGGAACTGGGCGAAATGGTTATCGAAATTTCGCGAGCGAGCGACGGACTTGCGGTACGAGTGACCGCGCGAGAGCCTGTGACAATGGACATGTTGCTCGCGCGTGGTCGAGAGATAGAAGTACAGTTACGCGGGGAAAAAATGGATCTGAGCTCGCTGGAATTCCTGTCACCAGGCATGTCGGGCGGCGGCTCATCACAGGATCCATCGTCTCGTGATACATCGGCCTTCACGGAAGGCAGCGCGAATTCGTCGCGACGAACCGGTCGTACCGGATCTTCAGCGTCTGTGCCCTCGACACCAGCACCCCCACGAGTTACGAACAGTCCGATGAGTTTCCGCGCGTAAGCATTCGGAACAGAGACACACGTCGAACAAGCGACACACGAAAGGATTTTTCAAATGACATCGACCATCCCAACAGCAGACTCGATGCTGTCCCGTACGCAGTTTCTGACGCTGTTTGCCAAGCAGTTGCAGTATCAGGACCCAACGTCTCCCATGGACACCGACAGTTTTCTGCAACAGTTGGCGCAGCTAACGACCGTGGAAGGCATCCAGAACATGGATCGAGGCATCAGTAATCTGGGCCCCAAGCTCGACAGCCTTGTGGCGGCATCCACCACAACACCGGAGATGCAACAGCTTCAGGAGATCAATGCCGGGGCAGGGCTGCTCGGGATGAACGTTCGTTATGGAGACAACTCCGGAGACGTCGGAGTTGTCTCTGAGATCAAGCCTGACAATGGCCAGGTCCTGATGCGAATCGGAAGCAACTTTTATCCAATCAGCGACGTTCAGGGCGTGGCCTTTACCTCTGCAAATCTGTCGAACTAGCTACGTAGTCACGGGAAGCTCAGGATGACTCCATGACAGGCCACTGATCATCGGAATCCTCGGGTCGCATACAGGCAACAGCAGACGCAAAGCAGCCTGGGAACTTTAAAACGACATACCAAACTGACCATCGATTTTCATTGAAACGGAATTGATTCCATGGCCAATTCGCTGCTAACCGGAATTTCAGGTCTTCGTGGCCACCAGAAGATGCTGGAAGTTGTTGGCAACAATCTTGCCAACCTGAATTCCACCGCCTACAAGTCTTCACGCGTACTGTTCTCGGACCTGATGTATGAAATTCAGCGCGGGACGTCGTCGTCATCGTCCGGACTTCTGGGCAGCGTGAATTCGGTGCAGATTGGTACTGGCAGTCGACTTGCTCAGGTGGACCTGAACTTTGCTCAGGGCAATCTTGAATCCACTGGCAACGACACGGACCTTGCTCTGGACGGTGGCGGCTTCTTCGTGGCTTCGTCCGGCGAACGCACCTACTTCACTCGCGCCGGCGCGTTCTCGCTGGATGAAAGCGGATATTTGTCGGACCCGGCTACCGGCTACCTGGTCAAGCGGTTCGGCACGACCGGAGAACCAGACGGAACGCTCCCCGCATTTCAGGTGGCAGGGGACGACCGCGTTTATGTTCCCAAAGGTGTTAGCATTCCTGGGCAGGTTTCCACCCAGCTGTCGGTCAAAGGAAATCTTTCGTCTACTTCGACAGGACCAGTTGCACAGCAGGTCATTACGAACGGCCCATTTCTGGTTGCCGGCCTGCCGGCCGATTTGTCGACGCTTCTCAATGACCTCGACAACAACACAACGGATTACATTGGTACGGACAAAATATTGATTGGTGGACGTAAGTCGGACGGGTCTAACGCGGACATTCCTGAATTCAGTGTGGGCCCCACGACCACTGTCGGTGACCTTGTCGCGGCTTTAAATACGGCCTTCGGCGGGTCGACGGTAACGCTGGATACACTGGGCAACATTGTCGCAACCGCCAACACGACAGGGCCATCGTTTCTGACGATTGCTTTCAGCGATGGACCCACGAACACAGGTCGTACCGACTTCGAAGATCAGGAAATGATTCTGCTGAGTCTGGGGAAACTTGCTGACAGCGTGTATCAGGCGGCGGAGGTGTTTGACGAAAGCGGAGCCGCCCATTCGGTTGGATTGCGACTTACAAAGCAGGCAGACCAGACGTGGACACTGGTTGCAACCATGTCACCCACAGAAGGCACAATTCTAGATTCGATGGTGGAAGGACTTTCATTCCAGCCCAACGGTTCCTTCGCACAAATTACAGGATCAGGAGTCGGCGACTCAAATATCACACTGCAGTTTCGAGGTATGCCGACACCGCAGACAATCAACCTGACGTTTGGTACTCCCTCACAGTTTGACGGACTGACATCGCTTGGTCAGGCCTCATCAATGGAGCTCACTCCCGACGGTTACCCGCCCGGTGAACTGGCTGAAGTCCAGGTCGACACTGACGGCAAGGTGTTCGGCCTTGCTTCCAACGGACTCAAGATTCCCCTGGCTCAACTGGCCATTGCTTCGTTTCGAAACCCCGACGGTCTGGTTGCTATCGGCAACAACTACTACACATCATCGCTTGCGAGCGGAAATCCTGACATCGGTAACGCGTTGTCAGGCAGCCGAGGTGCAGTACGCGCAGGTCAGCTGGAAGGATCCAACGTAGACCTGGCTTTGGAATTTACGCGGCTGATTATTGCTCAACGAGGCTTCTCTGCGAATGCGCGAACAATCACAGTGACTGATGAAATTCTGCAGGAACTGACAAGCATTATTCGGTAACGGAATTTATCGAGGCATAAGCGGCAGAACCCGGTCGGGCTGCGATGCCGCTGGTGACAAATTCCGCATCATAATCCCTTCAAAGCGCCTTCGTTTTTGTGCAGCGGGATTAGCTCTGCTTAGTATCCGGTGTGTTTTCTCGCTTGATGGCTTCGTACACCTCTTCGCGATGTACCGTCACATCGCGGGGCGCTTCAATACCGAGACGAACTTTGTCGCCACGGATTTCGATGACCATTAGAGTGATCGAATCGCCGATCACAATCTTTTCGTCTTTCTTGCGGCTGAGTACTAGCATGTCCAGTCCCTGGTCAATCTTCTTCGTGAATGATTGCTGCCTGACAAGTACTTGATCGCCAGGTCCAACACAGCCCCGGCAGTACAGGCAGATAAGAGTTCCAAAACACTCCTTAGACGCCACGCGTCCTCGGGCAAAGAACCATAGGTCATTTTCGGCCCTCAGGTGTCTTCAGGTGCAAGAATTGCCGAACTGCAAGCGCTTTAAAAGCTTTTTTTGCCGGATTCAGGCAGAGAATCGGCTTCTTGCAGTACTCATACGGGGCATCGTGACGGATTTGAGGATTGAAAGGACGGACAGTTTCTTTCCTTAAGCGACAAGTTTTCTTATTTCGGTGCTTTGAAGCACGTTGTATCGCCCGCAGCGAAGTCGCATGCCCGGCATTGCACCTTCTGGAAACGGACTGCCCTTGCAGCTGACGTCCTATCTGATCACCAATACATCCTTCCCCCAATTTGTACACCGGCAAGGCTAAATCACCGGCGAACGCCTGCATGCGTTGGGAAGCCCGATAAGAGTCGTTATTTTCCGGCTGCCGCAGTCGTGTGCACAAGTGAGGCACCAGCAGACTGAAGCGGCAAGCGTTTCACCTCATTTTAGAACCAGTTGTCGCTCTGTCTGCAGGGTACCTATCTCGCCTTTGCAGCGTTTTATTTGGCACGGGCATATACTGAGAATCTTCGATGGACCTGCCCAGAGGCTGGATAATGGACTGTATTCACAGGCGGATGCATCGCAACTCCGAATCGCGGTCGCGGCCAATTCTGATGGGAGATCTCAGAACTCGGCAAAGTTGGTCGCCAGTAAATC
>QWOO01000260.1 GCA_003669615.1 Planctomycetota bacterium | reverse complement strand
GACCTGACCACGGCTGTAACTCAATCAGCTCACGCCAAACCTGCTCCCGCTCGCTCATACCTCACCTCACCAGAGAAAGTCTCGAAACCGGAATTCACCGGCCCAGAGACTACCCACACTGGCAAGAATGGGTTGCTCGGACGCTTACGTTGTCCTGACATAACGCCAACGATCGTTCGTGATGCTTTGAAGCGGCGACCAGAATGCCTGCAGGTACGGCTCCACAGTTTGCGAATAGCAAAACCGCGTTGGCAGCGGCCTCCCTGACAGGGCTGGCTGCAAGCGGCGAGGCTTTAGCTCTTCGGGGACTGCAACTCCTGTAACTTCTAACAGCGTCGGAAACAGATCGATTGACGAAACCGGCGTCGGAACGCGGTGGCCAGCGGCTGCCTGCGATGAACCGGCAATGATCATTGGAACACGCAGCGTGGCTTCATGCAGCAGGTAGCCATGTGAGTCTTCCCCATGCTCACCCAAACTCTCGCCATGGTCACCAACAACCACAACGACAGTATTCTCCATCTGTCCAAGCCGTTTTAATTCCTCGAAGACACGACCAATCTGCCGATCGACATAGGCAAGTTCGCCATCATAGGGACGATTGACGAACTGGTCGCCGAATTCCTTTCGGTGGGATAGATACGGATCGTGCGGATCGTAGAAATGCATCCAACAAAAAAACGGCGATGACTCTGAACGCTCTTGATGTTCCTTCAGCCAGCGAATGGCGAAATCTGCGATGAATTGTCCGTCCCGAGATCGTTGCATGTCGTCAGCCCCGGAAGACGGATCCGACAGGTCATCAGAATAGCTCTGAAACCCTCTGTTCAGGCCGAACTTTCCGCCCAGCATTGAGGCTGCCGGGAATGCCGCAGTCGCATAGCCTTGGGCACGAAGCAGTTCTGCCAAAGTCGGAATCTGCGGGTCCAGCACGGTCAGCGCGTTGGTGTAGACGCCGTGCTCTGGCGGCCAAAGTCCCGTCATAATCGAGGTATGGGAGGGAGATGTCATCGGAGCCGGAGCATACGCACGCTCAAAAAGCACTCCGCGCTGAGCGAGGCCGTCAAGTTCCGGCGTTAACGCCTGCTTGTAGCCATAGCACCCCAATCTGTCAGCGCGCGTTGTGTCCAGCGTGATCAGCAGTAAATTTACTCGGGGTGTTGACTGGCTGTAGATCAGAACACCAGCCAATGCAGCCGCGACGAGAACTCCGACGGACAGCACTCGCCATTTAAACGTCATGTCAATCATCAGATGTTCAGCAATGACTCCAACTGCGCGTCATATCGACAGATGCCCGGAGGCCGTCGAAGTCTTGTTATTCATGGTACCGAAGCGACCGCGTTGTCGGACAACTCGCTCCAGTAAATGGTCGCCCAGTCACGTGTTTGCGGTGAAAACGGCGAAAACTCTCCGACTGCGATATCAAGATCTCGATCGCCATCAAAATCACCCAACGTGATCGCCATATGGCCGACTGGCGCACGTGCAAGTGGGTGGCGAGTGTACTGACCGGGGCTTGTCTGCTCAAGCCAGAGCAACGTATCCAGAATCTGCGGACGAATCATATGCCGCAGAAACGGAGGACAAAATGCCACCGCCGCAATATCCAGGTCTCCGTCGTTGTCCAGATCCCCCGCAACAGCCTTCACAGCACCAGGCAGCAGTGCAAGTTGGTGGTATTTGAATGCTCCGACACCTTGGTTCTCCAACCAGTTCACGGCGTGAAACGGTCGGAGCTGAAATGTGTCAAGTGTATCCCCATTTGTGAATAAAACGTCGATATCCCCATCGGCATCAAGATCGACCAATTCCAGACCTGAGCTTCCGAACGACGGGCTGTCTGCCTCAAACAAAGTTTGTTCACTGAAGCTCCCATGACCGTCATTCATGTAGGCCACAATCATTTCAAACTCCTGGCTGATCAGGGCGATGATGTCCATATCACCATCACCGTCGAGATCAGTCATCGGCGCATGAATTGAGCCGTGCCGCGGATCAATGACATGCAATTCGGTTTGGGGCCGACCATCCTTGACTGAGACCGTCTCCAGCCACAACAGCCGTCCCACTTTTTCGAATCCAAACTCAGCAACCACGAAATCTTTGTCGCCGTCACCATCCAGGTCGGCCATTTGTGCATCGGCGATGCGACCCAGATTTCCTTTCACGGTGATCGCTTCTCTGGGCGAACGATCTGACTCGGCAGGAACCAGAAAAACAGCCCCTTTCAAATCGTCAGATGGTTGCATCGTGCCAAGATCAGCCAACAAATACTCTTGCCTGCCGTCTCCCTCAAAATCACAAAACGCAACATGATCCGGACTCTTCATCTTGAAGAGCGGCTCATTTGTTAACGTCCCACTATTCCAACTCAATCGATGCAGCCAGCCGCTTTGCATATCGCAGAGCACCAGCCTGTCGGCTGACGTCTCATCCTCAGTCGACGAAGAATCTGTCGCCAGGAAAGACACAGCGGCGGACTTGTTCTTACCCGGCAGCCGGACAACCTCCGTGCGAAATTTCACCGGGCTCTCAGTTCCTTCCGGCGCATTGCGAACCACCATCGCTGCAGGGGCCAGACGGGAAAAATATTCCAAAATTGTCGACTCATCCGGAACCGTTAAGTCATGGCGTCCCGAAGCTTCATACCGACGGAACGCTTTAGGAATTTCCTCCGCCCATGATTCGCGGGGCAGCAATCGTGGATGAGGAATCGCATGACAGGCGCCGCAGAACTCCCGAACCTGGGCTTGAGTGGCAACATCGTCGACAACCGACGAAACGCTTCGTGTGCGCTGCAGTCCGGGAATGCCAGATCCTGCCAGCCAAACGCCCGCAAGGATCAGGCCAATAAGCACCACCATTGCGATCAAGCGAGATCGGGACATGCCTATGGCCATGCTGAATCAAATCCCTGAAGCAGAAGCTTGCTTTCGCAATTTGTGTCGGAACAGTTGCCACGTAGCCCTGAACGGTTGACACCATCCGCGCGTGACATTTTCTTCACTGATGAAGTGGCAACCTTAACGCAGTCGAGCGCCAAGATCGGGGTTTCGAATGTATAGCCCTTTCTTGATCTCGTCCAGCAAGCTTCTGCCGTTTCCAGGCTATCGTGAAACATTCCGACCGCAGTGGCCTGGGCTTCGGTGCCCAGTTCAGAAGCAAACCCTGCCCACGCAGGTGCTCGATGAAATGCGAGACTGGCAGGCCGTTGCCGAACCGCGGGTCACTGGATTTCGAATTCAACCATTCAGCAGGCAGAAGACCAGCGTGAGCCAACATGCAATGTCATCCCAAAATCCAGAGTTTTTCAGGAAGCATGCAGGTCGAAGGACTCCACGATCTGTCTCTTCACCCCGGTTAGTTGTGTTCGTGCAGTCGCGTGGGAGCGGCCTGCTTGCAGGCTTCCTCCTCGTGTCGGTCACCTCCCGCAACTGCCCTTGCCCTCTGCTTGCTCGATCCGTGACACTGCTGTTATCGTGCGCGCCTTGTAGAGAAAATTGCCTGCGTAACCACGGTGATCAAATCCAATTGCTGTCGAAAGGAGCTTTGCCCAATTGCTATGAACGAAAACGAAATCACTCGATACATCAGCGAATTCCTGCCCGGCGTTGAGACCGCTCAAAATTTCGGCTACACATTTTTCTTTTATCAGTCCGACCACAAGATGCCGTTCGCGACTCTGTCTGCTTCGGACAACGAGTACGATCGTTTTTCAAACTTAGACCGCGAGGGAGTCTTCCGTCTGAACATCGGTGTCAGCAAAAATACGTTCCATTCACTTTTTGGTTCTGCGCCCATTGATAGAAGCGACTACGATTTCACTGTGCTCGACAAGATTATGCCGCACCCCGAGTATGCTGCGCAGCAATTCATTTGCGTGCTTAACCCGAGTGACGCTACGTTCCAGGCACTTCAGTCGATGATCGCCGAGGCTTACAACATCGCCATGAAACGCAACGCTAAACGGGAAACAAGTACCTGAGCTCAATGACACGCTCTTTTCCGGTGCCTTACCACACCTGCATGGGATGCGTCGGCACGCCGGGCCTGATTCGCAGACGAAACGTCTTGCAAACATTCGATCAAAGCAAGAATCTGCACGAATTTAAGGCAGCGACAAAACGACCTGCAGAACTGATTTCAGCATGGAGGATCCAACGAAGGTTTGCTGCAAACGCTGGCTTTCTGCCGATGCAGATCGGGATCGACGCACGAGACCATTTTTTCTGTGTCGAGCTCTACGCTCAGGAATTCGCGAATCGACGCTGAGATTTTGTCTGGCGATTGAATGAGCTGAATGTGATCCACATCGAGCAGCTGTAAATTGGACTGACCACTCAGCCACAGATCGACTGATTTCAAATGCTTCCGGAAGTGTGTTTCCATAACCTTCCCGTCCAGCACCGTGAGTCCGGACGTCAGCTGCAGCCACTGCATTACTTCGCGCGGCATCACCGGTACGTAAACCGGCTGAGGGTCGGCAGTCGTCATGGGTTGGGAATCGATGGAAAGGAAAGACGAGAGATCTGAAAAGCTTTACTTCAGAACTGATGCACAGCTCAGGCCAATTGCACAGAAGGGTTGGCAGATCCATCCGAACGCTGCAACAGATGGAAAAGGCTTAAGACTTGAGAGGAAAATCCACGAAAGGAGCCAGCGTGAGCTCAACAAATACCGGTGCGTACCGCACGAACTCCGACTTTAGCATTCATGTTGGAGAAATCGCAACGTCGCTGTACTGGGTACGAAATCTCACCGCACGAATCGCCCCCTTTCTAAGCGGTGTGAATCTGTTGTTCGTTGCTTATTGGCCGGTATGGCCTCCATCGTGATCGCGGGCTGTGAAAGCGAAGTCGCTCTTCCCGAGGTAAGTGGCAATGTGCCTTTTTCTGGAAAGGTCAAGCTGGATGGGGACCCAATGCCTGGCAGAATCGTGCGATTTAGGGCCACGGCAGGGAACTCACCCTTTATGATCGGCTTCATTGAAATTCCCGGAGTGGAGTCTCTGCCCGCAAAATACACCTCAATTGACAAGACTCAGTTGGTCGTCGACGTAACGGCAACTGGAGTACCATGGAATTTGAGTTGACCTCTCGCTAATCTGATTGAGGAAGTCTTCCCGAATCGCATTCGGAGTCTCCGTCAACTCAGATATGGGATCCGCATGGCCGGATGACGGACGGATAAGTTTGCATTTTCCATCGCAGAATTTTGCCAGCTTGTCCGTCCGATATTGCCTTACGAATCTGTCACTTGATCGCATTGGACTCAACCGTTGTCTTCCATTCTCAAGCTGATCCGAGTTCCCCGCTGGGCGAGCGTTGGTGTCTGTGTCCTGGTGGTGGCTCTAATTGGAATGGGGTTTCGCAGTTGGTTTCAGACGCCTACGCGAAATCTTATCTTCATTTCTCTCGATACCACGCGGGCCGACCGGCTTGGCTGCTATGGATGGAAAGATGCTTCGACGCCAGTGCTTGATGGTTTGGCATCGCGCGGAGTGCTCTTCGAAAGGGCTTATGCGCCCGTCCCGCTGACACTTCCTTCACATACCACAATGTTCACGGGGCTTTATCCACCTGAACATGGAGTGCATAACAACGGCCAGGCGTCCTTGCCGGCTTCTCTGCCCACTCTTGCGACGGAACTGCAGGCCAGCGGCTATGACACCGCAGCATTTGTGGCCGCCTTTGTTCTGGACAAAAAATTTGGCTTAAGTCGTGGCTTTGATCACTACAACGATGACCTGTCTCAGGCGGATCAAAGCCTGCATGGGCACCATCGCTATCGCGAAGGCCGAATCGTTAGCAGTTCCGCCATGCAATGGATTGAACGTCGTAAGGAAAATTCGTTCTTCTGTTGGATCCACCTTTTCGATCCTCATTTTCCTTATTCGTCGCATCCGGATCGCTTCAAAGACCAGTTTGCCAGTGATCCGTACGATGGAGAACTGGCTTATGTGGATCAGGAAATCGGTCGCCTCCTGAAGAAACTCGACGAGGCGGAACTGCTGGAATCGACAACGATTGTGATCGTGGGCGATCACGGTGAGAGCCTCAATGAGCACGGAGAACGCGCTCATGGAATGACGCTCTACGAACCCGTGCTCAGGGTGCCATTATTGATCATCAATGCCCCAGGATCCACCGCAGGACATCGCGTGGCACAACCCGTTTCCCTGGTTGACCTCTTACCCACTCTGCTGGAATCGATGCAGGGTCGCAAAGATCTGCAATGTAGCGGACGATCGTTGCTTCCGTGTCTTCGCGGAGAATCGCTCGATCCCGGTAATTGCTATGCGGAAACTGATGAACCATTTCAAACCGCACACTGGGCTCCCCAGAAAGCCTTGATCAACTCAAACTTCAAGTACATTCGAAGCCCGAAACCTGAGCTTTACGATCTGCAGGCTGATCCCGGCGAATTGAACAATCTGGCCAGCATTAGTCCCGATTTGCTCCAGGAGATGGACACACAACTCATGGCGATGGAACATGCCATGGCGGATCGTGTCACGAAGGCAATAGAGCTGACGGATCAGGAACGGCAGACACTCAATAGTCTTGGGTACGCCTCACCCGGCTCAGCCCCGCCGACGGACACAGCGGGACTGCGAGATGTAAAGGACATGCTGCCCTGGTACAACCTGCTGAACGATGCAACAGAAATGATGGATGCGGGGCGTTACGATCTCGCTGAACCCGCCCTTCGCCAGATCGTTGCAGCAGACGATCAATACTTTCTGGCTCACGGTGATCTCG
>QWOO01000324.1 GCA_003669615.1 Planctomycetota bacterium | reverse complement strand
GTCGGCACACCAGCGGCCGAGCGTCTGTTGGCAGAGTGCAGCCGTGATCGCCGAGAAATCCACAGTCGCCACCTTCACGTTGCTTCAGCACTCGACGCATGCCGTCTTTTCGAAACACATGCTGGTACCAGAACGGATCTTCGATGCTTTGGTCGTACACGGCGTAAGCTGGCTGTCGAAATTCTGAAAATTCTTCGCGTCCGGTTGCGGCAGCGATGCGACGTACATCGGCAAGGGTGACATGAATATCGGAATCCTGACAGCAGGTTTGCTGCTTCCTTGCACATCGAACACACAGGAATTCGTCCGACACAAAATCGCTCCGTCACGGTTTACAATTGTTTTGGGCACTCCGAATGGTGAGTTTATGTGTTTCGCACAGACGGTCCAGTCCGCATTGCGAATGACATCACACAATTTTGCATCGTTTCGACGGAGTCCATTCGGGCCGGCTGATGTGCCTTTGTGCCGACGGGATCCAATTGGAGTCATTCTGGGGAGTCGCGGGAATTCTCATGTGCATGCGTCCCGAACTCGCGGACCTGTGCGGAATGCACACGCGATCTCGAGGGAACGCGTATGGGATCCCAATGACGACGGTGAAGACATCGTTTTTCTGCGAATTGGCCTGAATCCCTAAGTATTCTGACCATCCGATTGACACACTCAATCTGGCCACAATAATCGCCGATCGTAACAATCATCAAAACGCTGCTCGTTCGCATCAGCCGTGGTTGATTGATGTCTTTTCCCTTCAGTCTCGGATTCTGGCTCTTGCCCGCTCTCAAGAAATCAATCCCGCTTTATTTGACTGAAGACGAACGAGAAGGCCTGCGCGCGGCGGGCAGATTCAATGCTTCTCTGATGGATTTCCTGCGTCCTCACGTCAAAGAGGGCGCGTCCACCGACGAGCTGGACAAGCTGGCAAATTCGTACACGCTGGACCACGGCCACGTCCCGGCCTGCGTCGGCTACCTTGGTTATCCCAAAACAATCTGTACGAGTGTTAATGAGGTGGTTTGCCACGGTATTCCCAATACTCGTCCGTTGAAAGATGGCGACATCGTCAACGTCGATATTACAACGATCGTCAACGGATGGTACGGTGACCAGTCCGAGACGTTTATGATTGGCAATGTCAGTCCGAGTGTTCGGCGTCTGGTTCAGACGACTCACGACGCTCTGTTCGTCGGAATCAACGCGTGTCGACCGGGTTCTACGGTGACTGAGATTGGTCGAGCCATTCAGGCATTTGCCACCAGGGCCGGGTACTCCGTCGTGCGTGAGTATCAGGGGCATGGCATTGGACGCGATTTTCATCAGGAGCCCGGAGTTCCTCATTTTCCTTCGTTGAATTCCAATCGCGACCTGCTTCGAGCGGGAACCTGCTTTACGATTGAGCCGATGTTAAACATTGGTTCGTGGAAAACGCGAGTCGACAAGAAAGACAAATGGACCGTTCGAACAATGGATGGTGCTTTGTCCGCTCAGTTTGAACATACCATTCTGATGACCGAATCGGGGCCGGAAGTGCTGACATTCACCAACGACGGGCCCAAAGAAGGGCATACGTTCTAAGTCGCGTTTGTCGGCTTTGAATCTGGTTCCGTCGGAGGAATTCACCCCGTGAACAAAGCATTCGTTCGAGAACCCGACGCTGACGCTCGATTGCTCTGCCCGCGCTGCGCGTCGCCAGGAACAGCCGTGGGAAACGGTCCTGTCGAAACGCACGTGCGACCGGAATCACAGGCGGCGTTACGGGATGCGGCGTGGTACTGCGGCAACTCGGCCTGTGAAGTCGCATACTTCAACATGTTCGAACAGACAGTATGTGTCAGCGAGCTTGTGACGCCCGTCTATCCGTATAATCTCGACGCCCCAATGTGTGCGTGCTTTGGGTTTACGTCCGATGACGTGGAAGCGGATATTGAAGACGGCCAGCCGGTGCGAATTCGTGTGCTGCTCGCAAAGTCTCAATCGCCACAGGCACGCTGTCAGACCCTGGCTGTCGACGGAAACTGCTGCATGCGCGAAGTGCAGCGACTGTACATGAAACTTCGCAGCGAACGCTGATGCGATGGCTGACCGGATCGTTCAGCGTTTTGGCAGGTCGGCTGCGTCCGTAATTTGCCGAGTTGGATCGCGTTCCAGCAAATAGAATGCACTGTCGGCTCGCAGGTTGGCACCGAGTAGTTGATCGACGGAACGACCTTTGATGATCGGGCTTTCCTTGACGATGCGAAGGCCAATGCCATCCATCAGATCGCGAAAATCGCGCATCGACATGAAATGCAGATTCGGCGTCTCATACCATTCGTACGGCAGTGTCTGAGTGATCGGAGTACGGCCGCGGCGGAGCACTTCCAGCCGGACTCGCCAGTGGCCAAAGTTCGGCACCACCACCAGCGCTCGTTTTGCGACTCGCAGCATTTCCAGCAGCAGACGTTTGGGATTTCTTACCTGCTGCAGGGTCTGGCTGAGAACAGCGAAGTCAAAGCTGTTGTTTGGGATGTCGACAAGACCTTCGTTGAGGTCGCACGCAATCGCCGGAAGTCCTCGTTCGATAACGGCGACGATATTGGACTGTTCCACTTCCACGCCCATAACGTCGCAGCCAATTTCATCATGCAGCCGCTGCATTAGCCGACCATCGCCGCAACCAAGGTCGATCACGCGACTGCCGCGATCGATATGACGCATGATGAGTTCGTCCGTCAGCTGAATCGACGGGTCGGGCATCTGGTAACGGTTGGAGTTTGGCATCAGTCAGGCAGGTTCGTCAGAAGTTAAACGCTGGCAGCATCGAACGCTCGATCCAGAAACGGGGAGACAAGAGCCGCCAAAGGATCAATGTCAATCAAAAACGAATCGTGTCCGAACGGACAACGCAGTTCCACAAAGGAAACGTGACGCCGGACGTGAAGCAGAGCGGAGACAAGCTCGCGACTTTGACTGGTCGGAAACAGCCAGTCGGTGTCATAGGAAGCCACCAGAAAACGAGCCTTCGTCTGCGCCAGCGCAGCTTCTAAAGACGCGAATCCTTCTGCCAGGTCAAAGTAATCCATCATGCGAGTCAGATACAGGTAGCTGTTCGCATCGAATCGCTGAACAAATCGCTTTCCCTGATAATGCAGATAGCTCTCAATCTGGAACTCTGTTTCCTTCTGCATACTGAACGCGAACTGGTCACTGTCCTGAAGGCGACGGCCGAACTTCAGTTCAATGGAATCTTCTGACAGATAGGTAATGTGAGCCACCATTCTCGCCAGCGCAAGGCCATAGCGAGGACCTTCGGAATCGTAATAATCGCCGTTGGCAAATCCCGGATCCGCATAGATGGCTCGCCGCCCCACGGCATTGAAAGCAATCCCTTGCGCAGAAAGATTGGGAGCCGATGCCAGAACGACGGCGGCCTTCAGCTGATCAGGGAACAGAATAGCCCATTCCAGAACCTGCATGCCACCAAGACTTCCGCCAACCACGGCCAGAAGCTGTCGAATGCCCAGGTGGCGGACGAGTTCCGAGTGAACTGTGACGACATCGCGAATGGTCAAAAAGGGAAAGGTGAGACAGAAGCGCTTGCCCGTCTCCGGATTCACGCAGCCCGGGCCTGTTGTTCCCTGACAGCCACCGAGCACGTTTGCGCAGATCACAAAATACTTACTGGTGTCGATTCCTTTTCCCGGGCCGATAAAGTTATCCCACCAGCCGGGCTTGCGATCTGTCGTCGAATGAATTCCGGCCGCATGTGCGTCGCCGGTAAGAGCGTGACAGATAAAAATCGCGTTGGATGCGTCGCTGTTAAGCGTTCCGTAAGTTTCGTAAGCAACTCGGACGGGGCTGAGCGTTTCCCCGTTTGCAAATTTCAAAACGTTCGGCGACTGAAACAGGTCGACAAATTGCGTCTGCACGATTTCGGCAGATCGTGTGTCTGAAATTGGTTCTTCCTGAAGGGGTGCAGACATCAAGCCGCTACAGTCTGAAAGTCATTGCTGAAACAAGTCACGGCCGGTGGTGAGTCTCCGGTCGGAAAAGAGTCTATCATCCCGGGCCGCATCGAGCGAGTTGATGAGGCCCTGTTCTTGCTTTGAATTGATCGGCTGGATCGATAACGTCTGCCGCGTTGGTGCAGATTTTCCGCAGTGGGAACCATGACATTTCGATTGGAACGCAAATGGACCACTTTCGCGGGCCATTCATTCGCAGAGTATTTGATTCGGACTACTTGCGGCACTTTTCACATTCTTCGCAGTCGTCTGCGTTGTGGTCGCAGTCCGGGCAGCGAGGATCGGGCATGCGAGCAAAGTAGGACGGACCATACTTGGACATCCCGTCGCTGAGGCTATACGGCTCATATTCCATCCGGTAGCCGTCGCATGGGCGATTGAAGAGATGCCCCATACCGCGAGGACGAAAACTATCCGGTGCGCATCGCTGATACTGAGTCAAAGTTGCGGCTCGCGGACGATACCAGTTCGTGTACTTGTCCATGGGCAGGGAGAAGTGGCTGAAGCCGTTTCCTGCGGAACCAGGAGCACCCAAATCCGGCACCATTCGCTGTTGAGCATAGCCGTTGAATGCGCCGGCCGGCATCCGTGTGTCGCCAGTTCGCTTCGGCGTAAATCGGGCGAGAGAATTTTCTCCGGAGACCATCTCGCTATGCGTCTCGTGACCGTTCAAAGTTCCCGGCGATGGAGGCACCGTTTGATACTGCGCGACGGACGTCAGCTGCAGGGCAAGAACAGCGAAAACAAACACAACGGCCTGAACTGCGGATCTCATATTTGTCATCCTGACTTGAAAACCATCGCCAGAAAACAACCACCCTGTTGTCCGGCTTTTTCTGTCTTCGGATCGTGCGTTCCAGTCAGGTCAGTACAATCGCTGAGGCCGCTGGATCTGGCCCACATGCATAACCGGTTGGAAGGAGGCTTCCGCTTCTGCCGTAAAAATGGCCTGAATTTGCACCGGATAAACCCGCAAAACCGTATCCCATGCGCATTCGATAAAAGCGGCCCAGATTTTCCGAACGCGACGAATGAACGCCGGGCCACACAACGAAATTCGCCCGAACTGGCCGTCGGCCGGAAAAATACCGCGAAAGATCTTGCCGCAGCCAATTCAACGAAGGTTCCAAAACATACAAAATTTCACTAAACTTTCGTGCCGGACGACGGCACGGACACGCGCTTGGGAGGCATCGGTTAAGGGACCGAATGCAGAGCACAGCGGACCAATGGCTTTCGCCTTGAACTGAAAACTACATGAAATCCCCTCTGACTGAGTCGATTGAGGTCTCAATCGATGTTCATAAGGTTCGAAACGAGTTGCAGCCATCTTCCCGGGAAAACGTGGATGACGAACCACGCCTGCTGTTTCGACGCTCGAAACGCGTGCAACGCCTGACGGGAGTGGGAATTCGCTCCATTGGTTCTTATGTTCCGTCACGAATTGTGACCAACGAAGAGCTTGAGCAGCGATATGGTTTCGAAGAGGGCTGGATAAAACGTCGAACGGGAATTTCACAGCGGCGATTCGCAGGCGAGGGCGAATCGACAAGTGATCTGGCCGTTGAGGCCGCCAAACGAGCCATCGCGTCGGCTCGCATTTCCGCCGACGATATCGATCTGGTCGTCGTTGGCACGTTTACTCCCGATTACACGTGTCCGTCCACGGCCTGTCTGGTTCAGGAAAAGCTGAATCTGGATGCTCCGGCAATGGACATTCAAGCGGCCTGTTCCGGATTTATGTACGCGCTTGTTACGGGCGCTCAATTCGTCGCGACCGGCAACGCTCGCTGCGCCCTCGTCATCGGTGCCGACGTCAACAGTCGCATTGTCCGCCCGGACGATCAACGCATCGCTCCGCTCTTTGGAGACGGAGCGGGCGCAGTCATTCTGGAAGCTGGTGAACAGGATCAAGGTCTGATCTGCTACCAGCTGGGGGCTGATGGAGCGGGCGGCGGAATGCTGGATCGACCTGCTGGTGGAACGGCGATTCCACTGACTCCGGAACTGGTGGCGGAAGGGAAACACTTCCTGCAGATGGACGGCCGAAATGTTTTCAAATGGGCCATTCAGGCAGTCACAGAATCCATTGAAACGGTGCTGGAACAGGCCGGGATGACGACCGACGATGTCAGCCTTTTCGTGCTGCATCAGGCCAACATCCGCATCATCGATCACGCCATGAAGGTGCTGAATATTCCCCGCAGCAAGGTTTACAACAACCTTGATCGCGTCGGCAATACGTCAGCCGCCTCTATTCCGCTCGCTCTGGATGAAGCATACCGTGAAGGCCGAATCCACCGCGGCGATGTTGTTCTGATGTGCGGCTTTGGAGCGGGGTTGACCTGGGGAACAGGCCTGTTCCGCTGGTAGAAGTTCCGAACGCAGCTTCCGACTGCGACCTAAAAGATCCCAAGCTGGTCTTTAGCGTCGTCCGTCATGCGGTCGGGAGTCCACGGAGGCGTCAATGTGATCGTGATGGACGCTTCATCGACGTCGTCGAGCCGTTCCAGAGCCATCTTGGCCTGCTGCACAATCTGGGGTCCGGCTGGGCACGCAGGACTGGTCAAAGTCATCTGAACGGCCACTTTGCGTTCTGTCTGGTCAACCGAATAGATCAGACCAAGGTCGACGATGTTGACCATCAGTTCCGGGTCAATCACCTGCTTCAGTGCTTCAATGAGTTCTGTGTCGGTAGCCATGGCGTTTCGCAGACTGAAATTAGGGTGTAAAGAAAACGTAAATTCAGAGACTCGCCCAAACAGCGTTTTCACGAATCTCTGTCTTGAAGACT
>QWOO01000293.1 GCA_003669615.1 Planctomycetota bacterium | reverse complement strand
GCGGCAACGCGGGCCCCGATCTGGCTCAGGTGGCTCGCCGACATCCGCGTCTCGCCCTGCTGCAGTCACTGGTCGAACCGAGTGCGTTGATTGCGCGAGGATTTGAGAGCGTCACGCTGGTCCTGGACTCGGGGAACATTGTGGCCGGAGTCATCCGGAGTGAGGCGGACGGGATGGTGACCATTGAGCAGCCGGACGGGCGAATCGTTACCGTCAAAACGGAAGAGATCGAAGAACGAACGCCGGCCAGATCCGCCATGCCGGAAATGCATCGCACGCTCACGCCGCGTGAGATGCGAGATCTGGTCGAGTTCCTGTCGACACTGCAATAGTGGCATGTGCGACCTGCAACAGCGCAGGTGAAGCCATGAGCGTTTGGCCTTCGTTGGAAGCAAATCGACCGGAGCAACCCGGTCGATTTGATCGGTGGTAGACATCAGACATCGAACGACTGACCAAACTGAGGAATCACAGGAGGAAGGTCAGAACATTCCTCCGCGATCTTTGCCAAAGCCGTCGCTGATTTGGACTCTCCGTGCACGAGGAAGATTTGGCCCGCTCCGCCCTTCTTCAGCATTTCCCCGAGCCACCATCGAAAATCACCGGCATCGGCATGGGCCGACAGGCCGTTGATAATTTCCACCTTTGCGTTCAGCGGCAGCATTTGTCCATGAATTCGCAGTTCCTGGCGCCGCTCCACAATCTTGCGCCCCAACGTGTGTTCGGCCTGAAAGCCGATGATCATGATCGTGTTGTTCGGGTCGGACACGGTATGCTTCAGATGATGCACCACGCGACCGTTTTCGCACATGCCACCGGCAGCGATAATCACAAGCGGCCCTGGAGTCCGATTCAAAGCCATGCTTTCGTCCTGAGACTGGACGTAAGTCAGACCCGGAAAATCAAAAATATCGTCGTCATGCTTCAGCGTTTCCTGAACATCGCTGTCCATCACATTGGAGTGCTCACGATGCACGTCGGTCAGACGTATGGCCAGCGGACTGTCGATGTACACGGGGACTCGACACATCGCATCCTGGTTACGAAGTTCGTTCAGCAGATACACCAGCATCTGCGTGCGGCCGAGACTGAACGCTGGAATAATGACCTTACCCTGTCGGGATGAAGCGTCACAAATGACACGCTGAAGTTCGGCTTTCACATCGTTAGCTTCGGGATGCAGACGGTCACCGTAAGTGCATTCCGAAATCAGGACGTCGCACCGATCAAGCGGCTCGGGATCCATCAGGATCGGTTGATTTCGGCGACCCAGATCTCCGGTAAAAATCAGCCGCTTCCATTCCCCGACATCCAGCAATTCAAGTTCCACGATCGAAGCGCCAAGGATATGCCCTGCGTGATGCAGACGCAGACGCGCAGTGCCGGAAATTTCCGTCCACTCGTGAAACTTCACGGGCTCAAACAGCTTGGCCGTTTTCTTCGCATCTTCCTCGGAATACAGCGGCTGTGCTCGGTGCCCGGATTCGTGAGATTTTCGAGCCTCGTAGCGAGCATCTTCTTCCTGAATTCGGGCACTATCGCGGAGCATCAGAGCGGCAATGTCGGCCGTTGCACTGCTGCAGAAAATAGGGCCCCGAAAGCCGGCTTTAAACAGACCGGGCAGATTTCCGCAATGATCAATATGAGCATGCGAAAGGACCACCGCGTCAATTTTCTGAGGAGTACAACGGAAACGTTCATTTTTCGGACGTACGTCCTCTTTTCTTCCCTGAAACAATCCGCAGTCCAGCAGCAGCCGAATCGAATCGGTTTCAATCAAATGCTGGCTGCCAGTGACTTCGCCGGCTGCACCCAGGAAAGTGATTTTCATGAAGGGGGTATCCGTAATAATTGTTGTAGTTTGATGGATTTTGGCCGCGAAACGTTGCTATTCTTCACCAACCTCTGGGCGAATGTTCAGAAGTCCTCCGTTTTCTTTTGATTTCCCCTGAAATCACACGAACATCTGGCCAGCGGAGTGTAGTAGAGTTGAACAAAGGTTAATGCGACCTTGCGACGATCAGGAGTAGCTCAGCAATGCAAAGTGGATTTCCCTGTTTCCGGTTCATCAGCTGTCTCGGACTGGCATGGTTGCTGTCCGGTGCAGATCTTCTCGTTTCTGCCGACGAAGCCCCTGCGGCTGAAACCCCAGCCGCTGAAACCCCAGCCGAAACGAGTGAAGTTGCCGGTGCTGAGGTTCCGCTGGGCGAGTTTATCGACCAGCAGATTCGTCAGGGCTGGCAGGACAATGAGATCACTGCATCCGAAATCGCATCCGATGAAGAATGGGTGCGAAGAATCTATTTGGACCTGGTTGGCCGCATTCCCACGCTGGAAGAAGCCCGCGCGTTCCTCGACGACGAAAGTCCTCGCAAGCGTTCCGTGCTGATTGAATCACTTCTCGAAAACGAAGACTACGTTCGCAACTTCACGACGATCTGGTCGAACAACTGCATCGGTCGCGGCGCGCCGATGCGAGTCAGTCGGACGGGGATGGAAAAGTTTTTCCGTGAAGCCTTTGCGAAGAACCGTCCATGGAATGAAATTGTCGTCGACATTGTGACGGCTTCTGGTCACTACGAAGAAAATGGTGCTGTCAATTACACGCTGGCTCAGATGCAGAATGCCGACGAAGGCGTACAGCTGACCGCCATGACGACTCGTCTGTTTCTTGGTCTGCAGGTTCAGTGCACTCAGTGCCACAATCATCCGTTCAACAAATGGCAGCAGGATCAGTTCTGGGAGTACAACAGCTTCTTCCGGCAGGTCGGCAAGATTGACCATCGAAAGGTGGATCCAAAAACCGGACGCATGGTCGACGATTTCTCTGAAGTTGTTTGGCAGGAATTTTCCGGTCCTGTCTATTACGAAAAACGCAGCGGAGTTATGCAGGTTGCGTTTCCTCGCTTTGAAGGTATGGAAGTCGATGCGGGCGTGGGCGTGGATCGACGAGTTGAGTTCGGGAAGTTGCTGACGCATTCTGTTGATGACTCGGCTTCGCAACTGGCTCAAGCCATGGTCAATCGAACATGGAGTCATTTCTTCGGTTATGGATTTACTCGTCCTGTAGACGACATGGGTCCTCATAATCCTGCCAGCCATCCTGAATTGCTGCAGCGTTTGTCAAAGGAGTTTGTCGCAGCAAAGTATGACGTCAAGCAGCTCATTCGCTGGATCGTGGCGAGCGAAGCTTATTCGCTGACCAGCCAGTATGGCGAAAAGAACAAGATTGATGATCCGGCCGCCGGGGAAATGCCTTTGTTCAGCCACATGTATTTGAAGTCAATGCAGGCAGAGCAGATGTACGATTCGCTGATCGTGGCAAGTAACGCCCATAAGTCTGGTAAAGGTGGCTGGGGTGCTCAGGAAGAGCAGCGACGTCGCTGGATGCAGCAGTTTGTCGTGGCGTTCGAAAACGATGAAAACGACGAGTCCACGACGTTCAACGGGACTATTCCTCAGGCACTGATGATGATGAATAGTGAGCTGATGGACAAAGCCTGCAGTGTTGAACGTGGCAGCTTCCTGTTTGAATCCATGAGTACGCCTGGCAGTGAGAATCAGAAGATTCAGGATCTGTACATGGCCGCTCTAAGTCGGAAACCAACGAAGACGGAAATTTCTCGAGTGCAGAAAATGCTGTCGCGGTATGGAAACCAGAAACTGAATGGTTATCAGGATTTGTTCTGGGCACTTTTGAACTCGAATGAATTCGTATTCATTCATTGATCGCGGTCGGTGACTGCGTGGTCCACCGAATCCTTTGTACTTCCCTTTCAAGTCCCTGTCCTGCGAAATCGGCATTCGCCGACCGCGTCGACCCACACAACTCTCGGGAGAATCTTCAATGTCGCTTTGGAACAACTATGGCATGAATCGTCGGCATTTCATGCAGCATATGGCCACTGCCGCAGCAACAGTTCCTGCGATGAATTTCCTTTCACATCTGCAGGCGAATGCCGACGTTGTGAAGTCGAAGCAGAAGGCCTGTATTTTGATGTGGATGGGCGGCGGTCCTCCAACGATTGACATTTGGGACCTGAAGCCAGAATCCAAGAACGGTGGAGAGTTCCGACCGATCGACACTGCGGCTCCGGGCGTTCAGATCAGTGAGCACATGCCAGAGACGGCTAAAGTGTTTAACGATCTGTCACTTGTCCGTTCCATGAGCACTCGTGAAGCCGACCATGGTCGTGGTCGTTACTACATGCAGACCTCGTATGTGCCTAATCCAACCGTCGTTCATCCGACGTATGGTTCGGTGGTTAGTTACGAGCTGGGAAAGAATCGCAAGGCTCTTGAGATTCCTGCGTTCGTTTCAGTGGACGGCGGGGCTGGCCAGGCCGGATTTCTCGGCATGACTCACGCACCGTTTGTTGTCGACAACACCGGACGCATCCGGAATGCCCCAACAGAAGAAGGCAAGCAGCGACTGGGTGCTCGCCTGACGATGCTGGACGAGATTGAATCTGGCTTCATCAAGTCCGGGCGTGGCGAACTTCCGAAGGCGCATCAGGACGTTTACGTAAACGCAAAGAACCTGATGACTTCACGTCAGATGGCTGCGTTTGATGTTTCTAAGGCGGATGCCGGCCTGGGTCTGGAAGCAGAATCTCAGGCAATGAAGGATCAGTACGGAACCAACGGGTTCGGTCAGGGCCTGTTGATGGCTCGCCGCCTCGTGCAGGTAGGCGTGCCCTTCGTCGAAGTTAATATGGGCGGCTGGGACCTTCACGCAGGCGTATTCGACACGTTGAAGAATCAGCGTCTGCCGCAACTGGATAAAGGCATTTCTGCAATCACGGCCGACCTGAAGGCTCGCGGAATGCTGGACAACACAGTCCTCGTGTGGATGGGCGAGTTCGGCAGAACTCCTCGCATCAATCAGGACGTAGGTCGCGATCACTGGGCAGCATCATGGAGCGTGATGATGGGCGGCGGTGGCTTGAAAAATGGCCAGGCTGTTGGCGCGACTGATAAGGACGGAATTCAAATTGCCGATGGCAGCAAGGCTTATCTGCCGGGCGATATCTGGGCAACTGTCGCGATGGCGATGGGCATTCCAGTGAATACGGTCCACACCTCCAAGCGTGGCCGTCCGATGAAGCTTGCGAATGGTGGAACACCGATCCAGGAATTGATTGGCTAGTCTCAGCGATCGCGATGGATTGGCGAGAGATTACAGAAGCCCGGTTCGCTGCAGAGCCGGGCTTCTGCATTGGTCATTGCTGATGTGGAACACTGACCTGGAATAACGTGACCTGAAGCTAACGGTTTTGGGGTGAGCGGTTGGATGCTGTGGCCTATGAGTCAGCCTGAAGAAAAAACTACGCTGGATCGGGGCGCGGGGCCGGGCGAGGACTTCGTGCGTCTTTTCACGAGTGTTCAAAGGTCACTGTATCTGTTTATCTTGCCACTTGTACGGACTGCTGCAGATGCTGAAGAGGTCTTGCAGGAAACCAACATTGTGGTGCTGAGTAAGTGGGCTCATTTTGAACCTGGGACCAATTTTATTGCGTGGTGTCGAGCGATCGCTCGGCTGGAAGTGTTTCGCTTTCGCCGCAGTCGACACCATCGGATTCAATTATTGGGTGATGATGTGATTGACCTGCTGTCACAAAAGATGGAAGAGCAGCCCGCAGATATCGAACAACGGCGCGACGCGCTGACGGAATGCATCAGCAAACTGCGAGAAGCCGACCAGGAACTTTTGCGGCGTCGCTATTCAGCCGGAGTGACCGGAGATGATGTGGCTCATCAATTGGGTCGTCCGGCCAACTCTGTTTACCAGTCGCTCGGCCGCGTTCGGCGAGTACTCTTAGAATGCATCCGCCGCCGCCTGGCAGCGGGAGGTGCTCAATGAATGTGATGCATGAAGAACTTTTCCAACTGGCCAATCTTTACTGCGAAGAACAGTTGACGGAAACCCAGTTCGACAAGTTGCAGACTCTGCTGCGATCCAGCGTTGAATGTCAGTCTTTGTTTGTGGAATTCGTCCAGCTGCATGGCCAGTTGTTGTGGAATGGTGGACTGACGGCCGGGCTATCCCTTGAACCCATCGGGACTGAGGGTGACTTCCGCTCGGACAATGAAATCAACATTCCAGCGGCCTCGATCGTCCGAACAAAATCGGCCCAGGGAAGTACATCTATCCGAAAACCATCGGCATCCTTTCGCCCTGTAGCGGCTGCCGCCGTGTGCGTAACCACGGCCGCTTTGATTGGTCTGATTTTTCTCCGCCCAATCGTCAGTCCGCCCAAGACAGATCTCACTGCGACAGACGTGGCTGCTCAGGGCGTGATGGCCAACCCAAATCAGGATGCACAGGCCGGCGAAACGGAAACGGTAGATCCCCTTCCGCCGTTGAAACTGAACGCTGTGCAAAGTGCGGAAACGTTAGTAGCTGAAGACCGACCTATTCCCTTGCCGGCAGATCCGGGCCAACACTCTTCCGAACAGTCTCCTGCATTGGCGGAAACTGCGGAAATCAGTGATTCCGAGGTCGTTGCGGAGATTGATCGGCTGCTTCGCTCAAGCTGGCAGGAATATAAGGTGACGCCGGCATCTGCCGCCGAAGACCACGAATGGGTGCGTCGAATTTACCTGACACTGACCGGACGAATTCCGACGATCGCGGAAGCTTCGGCCTTCGTGCAGGAAAAATCTCCCCGCAAGCGAGACGCGCTGCTGGAACAGTTGGTCACTCAACATCAAACAGCGGAAAATCTGGCCGTTACGTGGACCAATCTTTTGATTGGACGCTCAAACGCTCGCAACGTCGATCAGGAATCTCTGTTCGCCTTTCTG
>QWOO01000294.1 GCA_003669615.1 Planctomycetota bacterium | reverse complement strand
GTATCGAGTTTCTGAAGACTTCGCTCCGTTTAACGTGAATATCACCACCGTTGACCCACGGTCGTTTAACAATTTCGAGAGCATTCTGGTGTCAATCGGTGGGGCCGGGGCCTGGATTGGAAGTCCCGGTGGCGTTGCTTACCTGAATTCCTTTTCAAACAGCGCTGTGAATACCTGCTACGTTTTTTCAGACAATACCGGACGTGGCCGTGCACTGCACGCCAAGGGTATGGCATTGACGACTTCGCACGAAGTTGGGCACATGCTGGGACTGAACCACAATTCTGTTTACGACACGAATGGGACAAAGACGGCCGAGTATGACGGAGGCCGTCCGGACCTTGGCCCAATTATGGGTGGCCCCTACGATTCCATGCGCGACACCTGGTCTAACGCTCCGGGCAATGTTACGGTCACTGCGCTGCAAGACGATCTGGCAATCATGACAAGTTCTGCCAACAGAACCTTTCGATTTCTGGCGGATGATTTTGGAAACACGATTCAGGCTTTTGAGCAACTGACTGTTACCGCTCCGTCACTCACCACGCGGGGGATTATCGGTCAAAACAACGACATCGACATGTTTCGCTTCGACACGGACGCCGGCCCTGTCAGTTTCTCTGCTGAGGGCTTGAATCTCAGAACTGTCTACAACAATGCAGCACTGATGTTTGGTACAAATCTGGATCTGGAACTGCGTTTGTACAATTCCAGCGGAGCGCTGATTACGTCCGCAACACCGAGCAACAGTCTCTTTGCAAGCATTTCAGCCACGGTTACCCAGGGAACCTATTTTATTGCGGTGTCAGGAACTGGTGAGTATGGTGCACTGGGGCAATACACGCTGACCGGAAATGTGATTCCACTTCCCACTGTTCCTACGGTGATCAGCCCCACAGGCACCATCAGCATTACAAGGCCTACATTTCAGTGGTCGCTGGGGGCCAATGCCGCCTCTTATGAACTGGAAGTCGACAACCTGACGACGAGCGTGAATCGCTACTACACGGCCACCTCGACGACCACTTCCAACGTATCGACAAAGTTCTTCGCTGAAGGGAATTACCGCGTTCGAGTTCGAGCGGTTACATCAACCGGCACGTTCTCCGCATGGAGCGCCTACCAGACATTCACAGTCGATGTCCCAACGCCGGCGGTTCCTGCTGTCGTGAGCCCTAAAGGACTCATTGGAAACTCATTCCCGACGTTCCAGTGGAATTCCGTCGGGTTTGCGGCGCGTTACGAACTGCTCGTGATGAGAACTGACACTAATCAGCGAGTGATCTATCGAACAAATTTTGGTCCAACGTCGTATGTCCATTTCAGCCCGCTCGTTGATGCCAGTTACAGCGTTTCGGTAAGAGCCGGCAACGGTCTCAATGAGTTCAGCGCATGGAGTGTACCTACACTGTTTTCGGTGAAATCGCCGATCCCGGTGGCTCCTAGAATCACAGCGCCTGGAGCAACAACGACAAGCACCAACCCTCGCTTCGTCTGGAATGCGGCCGACGGAGCAGCATGGTACGACCTTCGAGTTGACAATCTTTCGACGGGAGAGACCGACTATATTCGACAGCAGCGGTTGCCTCGCACTTCGACATTCTATGACCCGCCCTACATGACTCAGGGTATTTACAATGCCTACATCCGCGCGATCAACGGCAATTTGGTTGCCGGACCATGGAGCTCCGCTTATCAGATTAATGTGGATATTCTGCCACCGACACGACCGGTCTTGACTGGCCCACGTGGAGCCAATGATTCGCCAACGATTACGACCACAAATCCACTGTTCACGTGGTCTGCAGCAACGCGTGCTGTGAAGTATGAACTGCGAGTCAACAATCTGACAACACAGACGGCCTCTGTGATCAATCAGCCGAACCTCACGACCAACTCTTACCTTTCGACAGCCAACCTGCCTCAGGGAAATTACCGAGCATGGGTTCGAGGAATCAATGTGGCGAATGAAGTAGGCCTGTGGAGTTTTGGATTCGACTTTACCGTGGACGAACCGACTCCAAATGTCCCGGTGATTCTGGCTCCAGTGGCGAATTCGCTGAACTACGTCGAAAATTCGAATCCTACATTCGTCTGGGAACTCAATCCTTCTGCGTTCTCCTACAACTTCACTCTGTTCAACGTCACACTGAACCAGACCGCATTTACCGTTACGGGCCTGAAGACCAAACAGTACACGGTTCCTGCGGACGAGCGTCTCGGGGAATATACTTATCGCGCGCAGGTGCGTGCTCTGAATTCGTCAGGGGACGCAAGCGACTGGAGTGCTGGCTTTATCGTGCAGATCAATGTGCCCGATCCCACTACGCCGATTTTGATCGGACCAGGCGATACTCTGACAGATCGCACACCTGTCTTCTCATGGGTCCATACCGCGACATCATTCCGTTATGAACTGTTGATTCGCGATCTGGTTCGAAATGAAGACATCACAGTGCAGGTCACTTCGTTCCAGGTTTCACCAGGTGGTACTCAGGCTTCGTATACGTTGCCGGACAATAAAGCTCTGATTCCCAGCACCTACCGATTCTGGGTGCGTTCCTTCAATTCCCAGGGACAGGCCAGCGGCTGGAGCACTTCAAAGTCCTTCGTGATATCCGCTCAGTTGGATGAATCCCCGCTTCTGCCGACAGAAGAAGGGTCCGAAATTTTACTGTTCGCTTCGAGTTATCCACCCGTGAACGCAGGGAAAGATCGAAGCAGCAAATCGAACGAAACGAACCTGCCGGCGACAGATCCGGTTGTTCGAATTTCTGCCGCTGATCAGGTCTGTTTCCCAGTCCAGTTTGTGCCCGGCTCAACGATTTCGGCGGACCCGGTTCTTTCAGAAGAACTGGCTTTGATCGACGCGGTGATGCGGCACATGGCAGATCCTTCGACGGACCTGAGCCCTGAACACCGCAACTCCTGACGTTCAGCTTTTCTGAATTCTTTCAGGCAGAACAAACCTACAAAGCAGGCCGCCGGATTTTTCCGGCGGCCTTTTTGTTCGTGCTGACGGCAGAGTCAGACGATTTCAGACCGTGTCAATCACGGACTAATACGGCAGCTCTCGAATGTACATGTTCTTGAAGTACAGTTCGCTGCCATGGTGCTGGAGTTCAATCTGATCGGCGCGAATCAGTGGAATCAGACCCGACTGATCCCAGTAATTTTCCAGTGCCACTCGATCGACGATCAACTGATTATTCAGCCAGATGGAGACCTTGTCGCCGACCATTCGAATGAGGAACGTATTCCATTCGCCCGGCTTTTTATCGGCCAGAGATGTTGGCGCGTTTCTCCAGCGACGATTGTTCCACAATCCGCCGGAACCCAGATTGCGTCCGTTCGTGTACTGGGCCACCCCTTCTTCAGGATTCGCCGGATCCGGAGCGCCCGGTTTGACTCGTGGATCCCATGGATCCCAAATCTGAATCTGAGGAGTGCCGCGAAGATAGATCCCCGAGTCCGCTCCGGGTGGAATCTTCCAGTCCACGTAGAATTCAAAATCACCATAGTCTTTGGCGGTACAGAGGCTGTCGCCTTTTCCATCGTAAGTCAGAATGCCGTCCGCAACGCTCCAGTGCTCTGTCATGACGGTGTCGGCTTTGGTTTGTGCGGCCTGCAGCGCGTCACCGCTGAGAGCCCGGCGATCATTTGCATTGCCATGGGCCAGACCCTTCCAGCCGGTCAGGTCTTTGCCATTAAAAAACGCGGTGAAACCAGCTGGAGGAGAGTTGTCCGCATTCGTTGCCGGCGTTGTCGGTGATGTGGCATAGTCCGCAAGCTTCAGATTACGGAATTCCACGCGGTCATCGTGGCCCGCCAGAACGATATGGCCTTTCTTGTTCTTCATCCCCGGATGCGGGGTTCCGTCGACAGGTGTGATGTTGTCCAGAAACGCATCCACAATGACGGCACCATTGAGAACGATCAGGATGTGATCTTCAATCACAACAATTGTCTGGGTGTTCCATTCGCCAACGGGCTTTAGATATCCCAGCCGGGGAGGATAGATTCCATACACTGAACCATGATATTGCCATGGCTTCAGCCAGTTCAGCTTCTGCTTCTTGCCGTCTGCCATCACGGCTTCGCCGTTGTAGACTTTGCCATCGTGATCGAGAATTTGAATCTCTATTCCTTCGCGGGAAGGATGCCCGTCTTTCGGAACACGGATCCCGATGCCGTTGTTTCCACTTTCTTCAAGCTTGAACTCAAACTGCACCGCAAAATCGCTGTACTCTTTCTCTGTATAAAGGTGCTTCCCACCCTTATTGCAGATCAGAATTCCGTCCTGCACAGTGTAGCCGGCGGTGTCGCCGGTCCAGCCAGTCAGATCTTTGCCGTTGAACAGATCAGACCACGGGGCCTTATCAAGAACTGCCATGGCCGTCTGGGCCGCGACAACGTTGGGATCGACCTTTTGATCCTGAGCCTTTGCGGCCACGGCCGGAAAGACTGCGCACAAACACAGGGTGAAGAACCTGACAACCGGGGATTTCACAGGATGGCTTCCTTGTGGAAAATGGGGCGGGGAGAACATACGGGCCCACAGAATAACGGCTGTGTCTGCTCTGATGCTACCAACAATGAAACGAACATGCTCGAACACGTCTCCATCAAAACGCCATGGACACGTCCTTATGTGTGACCAAAGTCGTTGTTTGCTCCGCAAACAAAACGGATGACGGATGCGCACGCGGCCGAAAGAGAAAACTCTCGGGCAGGGGACGTGATCGGTGTGCCTGGTCTGGCAGGCAGGGGAGCTTTTCTGCAGCGTCCGTTTTGTTCGCAGAGCGAACAACGACTTTCAGTTGCTCCGCAAACAAAACGGGCACACTTCGATGTCCTTCGCGGCAGCGAAAAGAAATCGAAGTGTGCCCGATTGAGCTCTGCAGAAGGCCACGGCGTCTTACTGACGCAGCATTTCCACCACAAGGTCGCCCATTTCCGTCGTGCTGATGGATGGCCCGTTGCCTGCAATGTCCTTTGTCCGATGTCCGGCTTTCAGCACCCGGCTGACGGCATCCTCAATGGCGTCGGCTTCCGTGTTCATGCTCATTGAATATCGCAGCATCATGGCGGCAGCAAGAATTGTGGCGAGCGGATTGGCGAGATTCTTCCCGGCAATATCAGGGGCTGAGCCATGAATCGGCTCAAACAATCCCGGGCCGCTTGATCCAATGGACGCTGAAGGCAACAGACCCAGTGAACCGGGCAGCATGGACGCTTCGTCAGTCAAAATGTCGCCGAACAGGTTTTCGGTAACCACGACGTCGAATTCGCGAGGCTTGGAAATCAGGTGCATCGCCATTGAGTCGACGAGTACGACATTATATTCCAGATCCGGATATTCCTCCCGAACAACGCGTTCTGCAACCTGTCGCCACAGCCGCGATGCTTCAAGAACATTCGCCTTGTCCACCATGGTCAGCTTGCCACGACGTTTGCGAGCCGCATCAGCAGCGACTCGGACGACCCGTTCAATTTCTCCAGTCGAATAGATCATCACGTTCCAGGCTTCTTCCCCGGAAGGATGCGGACGACGACCCGATTCTCCGAAGTAGATGCCGCCGGTCAGTTCACGCACGAAAAGAATGTCTGTTCCCGCGATAATTTCGCGCTTCAGAGGTGAAGCATCCAGAAGTTCGTCCCACGTTTTTGTCGGACGCAGGTTCGCGAACAGGCCCAGCTCTTTGCGAATTCGCAGCAGGCCGGCTTCCGGGCGAGTCTTCGCTTTGGGATCGTCCCACTTCGGACCGCCAACGGCTCCCAGTAGTACAGCCGTCGCATTTCGGCAGGCGTTCAGAGTTTCTTCCGGAAGCGGATCTCCGCACGAATCGATCGCGTTGCCCCCAATCGCATGTTGGGGCATTGTGAAGGTATGCCCAAATCGCCCGGCGATCACTTCAAGCACTCGCTTTGCCTGAGCAACAATTTCAGGACCAATACCGTCACCAGGCAGCAGGACAATCGTGGCATTCATGGAAAGGCTCCGCCGCATCAACGGCTGATAAAATCTTGGCCCTCCGAATCCGCAGGAATTCCGGGGCTTTTGGCAAACAGGAAAGTCGCACAGGGTAAAGCCTTCTGTTCGCGTTTCAACCTTGGATCGCCCACGCTCCAACAATTGGGCAGGGAAACCATGGTTCGCCTGACTTTTAAAAACCGTCGGCCGCTCTGCTTCGTGCGGCAATTCACAGGCTGAGTGACAACACAGCACAACTGGTTCCGCCTCGGACTTTCAGAAGCGATGAAATCCGGAATTGCCGTTTCTCTGCACCTTCGAGAAAAACTGCCAGGCGTTACGATGCTTCAGTCCGTGCCGTCACCGTAAAAATCTCCGTGTCATTTTCTCCATGTTTCGAGTTTCGTACTGCAATTTGAAATGAACAAAATCGCGTTCCTCACCATGGATAGTCTTGCCGGATTCGTCTCCTATGACGGGCTCGTGCGCGACATCCTTTCCAGCAGAGCCATTCACGTTGACGAGATCTCATGGCGTGCGGACAACGTCGAGTGGAATCAGTATGAACTGGTCGTGATTCGATCTCCATGGGATTATCAGTCCGCGTGGGATCAGTTCATGGGCGTATTGATGCAAATCGATGCGTCGCCCGCTCGACTGGAAAACTGCCTTTCGGTGGCTCGCTGGAACGTGGAAAAAACGTACCTTCGAGATCTCCGCGAGCAGGGCATTTCCATCGTGCCGACAACGTGGATGAGGAGTCCCTCCGTGGCCGATCTGCACGAGTTGTTCGATCGATTTAATTCTGACGACGTCGTCATCAAGCCGATTGTGGGCGCCAACGCGGATGACGCGTTCTGGCTGCGCCGTGAAACTTCGGCC